>DAITAE010000656.1:0-2562 GCA_036824445.1 Streptosporangiaceae bacterium
TCGGCCGAGTCGAACATCTTGATGCCGAGGATGTCGTACTCGCGGCTGTTCCCGGCGCCGAGCGGCTCGGTCATCGTCGAGATGCCCAGGCCCAGCAGCCTGCCCCTCGCCTTCGCCTCGGCCTGCTGCCGCCGGAAGTCCTCGTAGCCGACAGCCTTCAGCCCGACGTCCAGGCACTTGGCGTACTGGCCCGAGTCGGTCAGGAAGCCGAACGGGGTGCGGAACGGGAACTGGTCGTCCTTGACGAGGTTGACGCGGCGGAACTCGGCCTGGTCCAGGCCCAGGTCGTGCGCCGCGGCCTGGACCATCCGCTCCTGGAAGAACATCGCCTCGGTGACCCGGAACGAGCAGCGGTAGGCGACCCCGCCAGGGGCCTTGTTGGTATAGGTCCCGCGGGCCGTGATGTGGCCCACCGGGATGTCGTAACAGGCGAACGTGGAGTGCAGCAGCCCGATCTTGAACTTGCTCGGCTGGGCGTCGGAGAAGAAGGCGCCGTGATCGGAGTCGACGTGCATCCGCACCGCGAGGATCTTGCCGTCGTCGCGCAGTGCCAGCTCGCCGTCGAGATAGATGTCGCGCGCGTACCCGGTGGAGATCAGGTTGCCGGTCTTGTCCTCGATCCACTTGACCGGGCGTTCCAGCAGAATCGAAGCGAGGATCGAGCAGACGTACCCGGGGTAGACCGGGACCTTGTTGCCGAAGCCGCCGCCGATGTCCGGCGAGATGATCCGGATCATGTGCTCGGGCAGCTCGGCCACCAGCGCGACCGCGGCCCGGATGATGTGCGGCGCCTGCGTCGTCATGTACACGGTGAGCTTGGACGTCGCGCGATTGAAGTCCGCGATCGACCCGCAGCACTCGATCGGCGACGGGTGCGACCGCGGGTAGTGCAGCCGCAGCCGGGAGACCTTGTCCGCCTGGGCGAACGCCCGCTCGGTTCCCGCCGCGTCGCCGACCTCCCAGTTGTAGATGACGTTGCTGTCCTGGCCCTCCTTGTCGTCGCGGATGACCGGCGCACCCTCGGCGAGCGCCTGCTCCGGGTTGACGATCGCCGGCAGCGGCTCGTACTCGACGTCGATCGCCTCGCACGCGTCCTTGGCGATGTAGGGGTCGTCCGCGATCACGCAGGCGACCTCCTGGCCCTGGAAGCGCACCTTGTCGGTGGCCAGCACCGCCTGGGTGTCGTAGGACAGCGTGGGCATCCACGCCAGGTTGCGGGTCGCCATCATCTCGCCGGTGAGCACCAGGTGCACGCCGGGGATCTGCCACGCCCGGCTGGTGTCGATCGAGACGATCCGGGCGTGCGCCAGCGGGCTGCGCAGGATCTCCATGTGCAGCATGCCGGGCAGAACGATGTCATCGGTGTAGTTGCCCTTGCCACGGATGAAGCGGTTGTCCTCGACCCGCCGGCGGCTGGCGCCCAGCCCGCCGATCTTGACTTCGTCCAGTGCGGTCACGTCATGCCTCCTGTGCTGGCTCGCCGGCCGGCTCGGGCTCCGGTTGGTCGCCAGCCTGCTCGGACCGGAGCTTGGCCGCGGCCCAGAGCACCGACTTCACGATGTTCTGGTAGCCGGTGCAGCGGCAGAGGTTGCCGGACAGCGCCCAGCGCACGTCTTCCTCGGTCGGGTCGGGCTTGGCAGCGAGGAGCGCTTTGGCGGCCAGCATCATGCCTGGGGTGCAGAAGCCGCACTGCAGCCCGTGCTCCTGCTTGAAGCCCTCCTGCAGGGGGTGCAGCTCGCTGGCGGTCGCCAGGCCCTCGACGGTGGTGATCTCGTGCCCGTCGGCCTGCACCGCGAGCATGGTGCAGGACTTGATGGCCCTCCCGTCCACGAGCACCGTGCACGCGCCGCAGTTGGTGGTGTCGCAGCCCATGTGGGTGCCGGTCAGCCCGAGCCCCTGGCGAATCAGGTGGGCGAGCAGCAGCCGGGGCTCAACCTCGGCCGCCTTCCGGGCGCCGTTGATCGTGAACCTGATCCGGCGCATGGGCACGTCGCTGGCGACCTGATCGCCGAGGTCGTCGTAAACGGTCGTCATGTCAGGCCGCCCTTTCCGCGCGGTCGCTGTTGCGGCTCAGCAGCCGCACCACGAAGGTGCGCACCATGTGCCGCTTGTACTCCGCGCTGCCGCGGTGATCGGTCCTGGGGTTGGCCGCCTGCGCGGCGAGGTCGGCCGCCTGCTCGATGGTCTCGGCGGTCAGGGCCTTGCCAGCCAGGGCGCCGGCCGCCGCCGTCGCGGCGACGGTGGATCCGCCGACCCCGGTCAGAGCGATTCCCGCCCGCCGCACCGTCCCGCCGGAGGTCTCGAGCGCCACCGCCACGCCGACGGTGGCGAAGTCACCAACCCGGCGCTCCAGCTTGAGATAGCCGCCCGCGCGCGTTCCTTGCGCCGGCGGGATCACGGCCTCCACCGCGATCTCGTCCGGCTCCAGCGTGTTCTCGAACGGCCCGGTGACAAAGTCCGCCATCGCGATGGCGCGGCTGCCGTTCGGCCCCTGCGCTATCACCGAGCCGCCGAGCGCTGTAACGACCGAGGCCCAGTCGCCCTGCGGGTCGGCGTGGCAGA
>DAITAE010000134.1:0-6679 GCA_036824445.1 Streptosporangiaceae bacterium
GGCGGGGTCATGACCAAGGTGATCGAGCGCAACACCACCATCCCGGCCCGGCGAACCGAGGTGTTCAGCACGGCGGAGGACAACCAGTCCGCGGTTGATGTGGTGGTGCTGCAGGGCGAGCGGGAGCGGGCGGCGGACAACCGGGTGCTCGGCCGGTTCCGGCTGGAGAACATCCGGCCCGCCCCGCGCGGGGAACCGCAGATAGAGGTGACCTTCGACATCGACGCGAACGGCATCCTGAACGTGTCGGCGCGGGACAAGGACACCGGGGCCGAGCAGCGGATCACGATCAGCGAGAGCTCCAACTTGGACAAGTCCGAGGTCGAGCGGATGGTCGCCGATGCCGAGGCCAACCGCGCCGAGGACCGCCAGCTGCGCGAGCTGACCGATGCGCGCAACGAGCTGGATTCCGCTGCGTACCAGGTGGAGCGCAGGCTCAGCGAACTCGGGCAGGCGGTCCCGGTGCACGAGAAGGCCCGGGCCGAGACGCTGGTGGCGGACGCGCGGCAGGCGATCGCTGACCAGGCTCCCGCCGGCCGGCTCCGGTCGCTGACGAGCGAACTCCAGCAGGTCTACCACGGCCTAGGCGCCTCCGGGTCCGGGTCGTCCGGGCCGGGGCCGGGCGGAGCGGGGCCGTCGGGCCAGGGCCCCTCCGGTCAGGGGTCACCGGGGCAGTCCCCGGGTGACGACGACGTGATCGACGCGGAGTTCACGACCCCATGACTGACCAGGCGCCCGACGGGACTCCGCGGCCCGGCCAGGGCGACACGCGGCCCGGCCACGGCGATGCCGAGGCCGAGCCGAGCCGGGATGCCCTGCGGGCACGGATCGCCGAGCTGGAGGACCAGCGGCTGCGCGCCCTGGCCGACGCGGACAACGTGCGCAAACGGTGCGCCCGGGACATCGAGCGCGCCCGTTCGGAGGAACGGGCGCGGGTGGCGGCTGACTGGCTGCCGGTGCTGGACAACCTGGACCTGGCGCTGGCGCACGCCGGTGCCGATCCGGGCGCCATCATCGACGGGGTCCGGACGGTCCGCGACCAGGCGGCGGGTGTCCTGCAGCGGCTGGGCTTCGCGCGCCGCGACGACCTCGGCGCGGTCTTCGACCCGTCACGCCATGACGCGATCGGCTCCAGGGCCGGGACCGACGCTCCGGCCGGAACGGTGGTTGAGGTCCTGCGGCCGGCCTACGGTGAAGGCGACCATCAGCTGCGGCCAGCACTGGTCGTGGTGGCGAAGGACGGCTGATGGCATCGGACCGCGACTTCTACGAGATCCTGGGCGTGAGCAGGAACGCCACCCAGGAGCAGATCCAGCGGGCCTACCGCAAGCTGGCCCGCGCGCACCACCCCGACGTGAACAAGGACCCGGGTGCGGAGGACCGGTTCAAGGACGTCTCCGAGGCCTACAACGTCTTGCACGATCCGGAGACACGCCGCCGCTACGACGCGTTCGGGCCGGATTTCCGCCGGGTTCCTGACGACGTCGACCCCGAGACCTGGAACCGTGCCGCCGCGGGCGGCGGCCCGAGGGCCGGCGGCGCGGGCACCGGCCGGCGGGCCCGGCGCGGGCCGGCCGCAGACACGGGCTTCGCTACCGGGTTCGGCGAGGACATCGACCTCGACGACCTGCTCGGCGGGCTGTTCGGCGGCAGAGCCGGACGCGGCTGGGGGCCCATCCCCGGCGCGGACCAGGAAGCGGTCATCGACCTGACCGTGGAGGAGGCGTACCGCGGCACCCGGCGCTCGGTCACCCTCGAGGGCGGCGGGCAAACCCGGACCCTGCAAGTCACCATCCCGGCCGGGGTGACCAACGGGCAGCGGATCCGGCTGGCCGGCCAGGGCGGCCGTGGCACCGAGGGCGCCCCCGCCGGCGACCTCTACCTGATCGTTCGCATCGCACCGCACCCCCGGTACCGGGTCGAGGGCCGCGACCTGCATGTCGAGTTGCCGCTTGCCCCCTGGGAGGCGGCGCTCGGCACCACCGTCGCGGTCGAAACGCCCGACGGCGAGGCCAAGGTGAAGGTCCCCGCGGGCACGTCGAGCGGCCGCCGTCTGCGGCTGCGCGGCCGCGGCCTGCCGAACCCCAAGGGAACGGCGGGTGACCTGTACGCCGAGGCACGGATCCTGGTGCCCAGGAAACTGCCGGCCGAGGAGCGGCGCCTGTTCGAGGAGCTCGCCGCCACATCCACCTTCGACCCAAGGAGGCCGAAGTGAACCCGCAGGCCACCATGAACACCAAAGTGACCGTGACGTATGCACTCACCCGGCCAGCGCGCCTCGACCTCGAATCGTTCGCCCGGGTCACCGGAACCCACCCTGACCTGGTGCGCCGGCTGGTGACCCTGGGCGTGCTGGACGCGGACACCGACGCGGCCGGGCGGCTGTGGTTCGCCCCGTCACAGCGCGCGGCCATGGCCAGGGTGCAGCGGTTGCGCGCCGGCTTCGGCCTCAACTACGCGGCTATCGGCCTCGTCACCGACCTGCTCGACCGGATCGCGGTACTCGAGGCGGCAGCCCGCGGTCACTCCCGACGCACCGGAGGCTAGCAGTGGACCCGAACCGGCTGACGCAGAAGTCGCAGGAAGCGCTGCACGACGCGCAGACCAAGGCGCTGCGTTTCGGGCACACCGAGGTGGACGGCGAGCACCTGCTGCTTGCCCTGCTCGACCAGCCCGACGGACTGGCGCCCCGGCTGCTCGGGCAGGCGGGCGTGGACACCGGCCGGCTGAGAGCCGACCTGGAGGCCGAGCTTGCCCGCCGCCCGCGGGTCAGCGGCCCCGGGGTCGCACCCGGCCAGATCGCCGTCACCCAGCGGCTATCCCGTCTGCTCGACGCCGCCGAGCGGGAGGCCAGCCGGCTCAAGGACGACTACGTGTCCGTCGAGCACCTCATCATCGCGATGATCGACGAGGGCGCCTCCTCCGGCGCGGGCCGCCTGCTGGCCCAGCATGGACTTAGCAAGGACTCGTTCCTCGAGCACCTGACCAGGATCCGCGGCAACCAGCGGGTGACGTCGGCGACGCCGGAGGGCGCGTATGAGGCGCTGGAGAAGTACGGCCGGGATCTGGTGGCAGACGCGGCAGCCGGCAAGCTTGACCCGGTCATCGGGCGGGACGGCGAGATCCGGCGGGTGATCCAGATCCTGTCCCGGAAGACCAAGAACAACCCGGTGTTGACCGGGGACCCGGGGGTGGGCAAGACGGCGATCGTGGAGGGGCTGGCGCAGCGGATCAGCAACGGCGACGTCCCGGAGGGGCTGAAGGACAAGGTCGTCTTCGCCCTGGACATGGGGTCGCTGGTGGCCGGGGCGAAGTACCGAGGTGAGTTCGAGGAGCGGCTGAAAGCAGTCCTGGCGGAGGTGACGGCGGCCGAGGGCCGGATCCTGCTGTTCGTGGATGAGCTGCACACGGTGGTCGGCGCGGGCGCGGCCGAGGGGGCGATGGACGCGGGGAACATGCTCAAGCCGATGCTGGCCCGCGGTGAGCTGCACATGATCGGCGCGACCACGCTGGATGAGTACCGCAGGTACATCGAGAAGGACGCCGCTTTGGAGCGGCGGTTCCAGCCGGTGCCGGTCGACGAGCCGTCGGTCGAGGACGCCATCTCGATCCTGCGCGGGCTGCGGGAGCGGCTGGAGGTGTTCCACGGGGTCAAGATCTCCGACGGGGCGGTGATCGCCGCGGTGACGCTGTCCCACCGGTATATCAGTGACCGGTTCTTGCCGGATAAGGCGATCGACCTGGTCGATGAGGCGTGCGCGATGCTGCGCACCGAGATCGACTCGATGCCGGCCGAGCTGGACGAGCTGACCCGGCGGGTGATGCGGCTGGAGATCGAGGAGGCGGCGCTGGCCAAGGAGGACGACCCGGCCAGCAAGGCCCGGCTGGCTGCCTTGGGCCGGGACCTGGCCGGCCTGCGGGCAGAGGCGGACGCGATGCGGGCGCAGTGGGAATCGGAGCGGCAGGCGCTGCGCAAGGTGCAGGCGCTGCGCGCCGAGATCGAGCAGGTCCGCGGCGAGGCCGAGCGGGCCGAGCGGGCCTATGACCTGAACAAGGCGGCCGAGCTGCGGATGGGCAAGCTGCCCGAGCTGGAACGGCGGCTGGGCGCCGAGGAGGATCACCTGGCCAGCAAGCAGGGCAGCGCCCGGCTGCTGCGCGAGGTGGTCACTGACGAGGAGATCGCCCAGATCGTGTCCCGGTGGACCGGCATCCCAGTGACCCGGCTGCAGGAGGGCGAGCGGGACAAGCTGCTGCGGCTCGGCCAGATCCTGCACGAGCGGATCGTCGGCCAGGACGAGGCGGTCCAGGCGGTGACCGATGCGATCATCCGGGCCCGGTCCGGGCTGAAAGACCCGCGGCAGCCGATCGGCTCGTTCCTGTTCCTCGGCCCGACCGGGGTCGGCAAGACCGAGCTGGCCAAGACCCTCGCCGCGACCTTGTTCGACACCGAGGACAACATGGTCCGGCTGGACATGAGCGAGTACCAGGAACGGCACACCGTCTCCCGGCTGGTCGGCGCCCCGCCCGGCTACGTGGGGTATGAGGAGGGCGGCCAGCTGACCGAGGCGGTCCGGCGCAAGCCCTACTCGGTGGTGCTGTTCGACGAGATCGAGAAGGCGCACCCGGACGTGTTCAACACGCTGCTGCAGGTGCTGGACGACGGGCGGCTCACCGACGCGCAGGGCCGCACCGTCAACTTCCGCAACACCGTCATCATCATGACCTCCAACATCGGCTCCCAGTACCTCCTGGACGGGGTCACCTCCGACGGCGAGATCAAGTCCGACGCCCGCGACCTGGTGATGGCCGAGCTGCGGTCCCGGTTCCGGCCCGAGTTCCTCAACCGGCTCGACGACATCGTGCTGTTCAAGCCGCTGACCCAGCCCGAGATCGAGCGCATCGTCGACCTCATGTTCACCGGCCTGCGGCAGCGGCTGGCCGAACGGTCGCTGACGCTGGAGCTCACTGAGCAAGCACGGCGACTCATCGCCCAACAGGGCTTCGACCCCGTGTACGGGGCGCGCCCGCTGCGCCGGTTCATCGCCCGCGACGTGGAAACCCGCATCGGCCGCGCCCTGGTCGCGGGCGACGTCAGGGACGGCGCCCTCATCCGGGTCGACGCGGCCGAGGGCGAGCTCACCGTCAGCTACGAGAACCCCGGGTAGGAGCGACCGCATGCCAGACGGACAAGGCAGCACGCCAGCGGAGCTGGTCAGGTGCGCGAACTGCGGCCGGATGAACCGGGTTCCGGCCGCCGCGCGCGGAACCCCCCGGTGCGGCAACTGCCACAAGCCGCTGCCCTGGGTTGCCGCCGCGGGCGACGACACGTTCGCCGAGGTCGCCGAAGCGGCCGCCATCCCCGTCGTGGTGGACATGTGGGCGCCCTGGTGCGGGCCCTGCCGCGCCGTCAGTCCCGCGCTGGAGCAGCTCGCCCAGGACCTGGCCGGCACGGTGAAGCTGGTCAAGGTCAACGTGGACGAGGCACCGAAGCTGCAGCAGCGGTTCACCGTCCAGGCCATCCCCACGCTGATGGTGCTGCGGGACGGCAAGGTGATCGCCCGCCAGGCGGGCGCCATGCCGCTGCCCGCGCTGCGGGACTGGGTCCAGGGCGCGCTCGCACAGTCCTAGCTGACCCAAGTCGTAGCGAGCGACCTCATACCGCCGAGGCTCGCGGCTGCGCCGCGAATGGGGAGGTCGGCGGGTTGCGTGGCAGCGAGGAGGTACCCGGTGGGGGTGGCCTCCTCGCTGTGCCGGTTCTAGCCTCCCTCTTTCACGCGGCTTCTGAACCGCCCGCAGCCCGCCTGATTTGATCTTGATTTCGTGTTGGCGGGTGGCTGTGGGCCGGAGCGGTCTGCGTCCTGGCGGTGGCGAGAGCGGGGATGATGCCCCGGCGCGGGCATCGTCGCTGCTGGTGGGCAGGCTGGCGCCGGCCGGTGATGGTGAGAACTCGGTAGGGCTGGTCAGGCGTAGGCGGCGCGCAGGCGGCGGAAGCCTTCGGCGATCTGGGCGGCCCACCGCCAGGCGCAGTCGATGCGCAGGCAGGTGCGGCGGGCGGAGCGGGTGAGCTGGGCGGCCACGTGCAGCACCCGGTAGCGGAAGGCGGCGATCTCGCGGCGGGCCAGCGAGGGCATGGCGGCGAAGCAGATCAGCTTGGCCCAGCAGACCAGGTCGGCGGCGGCCAGCACGGCCTCCAGCCAGGCATTATTCTCCTCCCAGCCGCGACAGAGGAATTGCGCAGGCCGGCTGCCTTGCCTTCGCGGATGCGGTCCTCCACCGGGCATGCTGGCGGTGTCGCAGCTCCAGGCCCGCGACCTGGCCGGGGATCACGCCGCGGCCGGTGTCGGTGAGGAACGCCGTCACCCAGTGCCCGTCGATGTCGGTGAAGGTGAGCTGCGCGCCCGGATGGGGGCGTTCCTTGCGCAGGATCAGCCGCGACCCTTCCGGCCACGACGACAGGTCGATCATGCCGGTGGCCTCGGCGACCCAGGCGCCGTCGCGCAGCCCCTCGTCTTCGATCGCCGGGTGCCAGCACTGGCGGGGATCAGATCCACGATGGCCTGGATGCGCTCATCGACCGGGAACCCGAAGGAGAACTCCACCCTTCCTTGCGGCAGGCCGCGGCGAACAGGTGCGTGGCCCCGGCGGAGTCGGAGCGGGCCAGCACCCGCGGCGAGCCGGG
>DAITAE010000134.1:6779-9490 GCA_036824445.1 Streptosporangiaceae bacterium
GGGCCGTCAGGCTCTTGCCGAGGATGTTGGTGGCGGCGCTCGCTGCGGCCAGGCCGCGCCAGGCGGCCCGCCGCGCCACCTGTCGCCTGTCGCCCGCAATACGGAAGCCACCCCGATCCACAGCAAGCCACGGTTGGCGAGTCGGCTCAGCCTAGGCATCACCAGGTCGAGCAACCGCGAATCGGTCTCGCCGATGCGGCGCACGGCAGCGCGGTCGAAAGCCGCGATCATGTTCCTCATGCCTGGGCAGCCTGGCCGCCAGCCTCCCTCGATCGTCTGCGCGGCAGCTGGCCCGCCTGTAGCACCAAGACTTGCCGGTTTACGGCCGCCGCACATCCTCAAGTCGGGTAGCTAGATCAGCAGCCGGAAGAGGCGGAACGTGCGCTCCCATTCCTCGCTGTGCACGGCCTTCATCTCTGCGTCGATGAGTTTGAAGGTCCTGGCCAGCGCGATGCTGACGCCTCCGAAGATCACCGGAAGCCGGGCCTCGGTCTCCTCGCTCAGCGTGGCATCGAGCGGCGGGTGCGCCGCCAGGGAGTCGAGAATAGGCCGAAGCTCCATCTCTTCTTCGATGCGCTCGAACCCGTGCATGCATTCCTGCAGGCCCTTGGTGATCGGCAGATCCCAGGGCTCGATGATGTCGCGGGCGTTCGCCTTCGCGGCGGCCTGGCCCATGAGCAGCAGGTCGTAGAGCGCATCGTTGACGAAGTCGAGGTAACGCTTGACGTCGTCCCGGTCGACGGTAACGCCGCCCGCGGCGCGAAAGAAGCGCTCGAACTTCACGAAGCCCATCACTGGCATCCCGCTGCCTCCTCATGTCACGCGCACCGCATGCTCGTCGGCTACGTAGCCCGTGCTCTTTCGAAGGCGAGCCGGATCGCCATCGCGCCCTCGCCCACGGCCGCGGCGACCCGTTTGGTCGAGCCGCAGCGGACATCGCCGACAGCAAAGATACCGGGTCGGCTGGTCTCGAGCACCGAGCGCTGCCAGCCGGTCTCAGCTCCGGCGACGGCGTCGGCCGGCCGGGCGGCGTCGGGCCCGGTCCGGACGAAGCCGTGATCATCGAGCTCGACCAGGCCGCTGAGCCAGCCCGTACAGGGTGTGACCCCGATGAAGACGAACAGGGCCCGGGCCTCGAGGGTCCGCCGCTCCGTGGTCCGGTTGTCCTCGACGGCGACGGCTTCCAGCGCCTGGTCGCCGAGCAGTTCCCGCACCTCGGTGCCGAGCAGGACCCGCACGTTCGCGAGCCGGCTGACCTGGTCGATGAGGTACCGGGACATGCACTCGCCCAGATCGTGCTCGCGGACGATGAGGGTGACCCGCTCGGCGTGCCTGGAGAGGAAGACCGCGGCCTGCCCCGCCGAGTTGCCGCCGCCGACGATGGCCACCGGGTCACCGCGGCAGAGCAGGGCCTCTGCCTGTGACGCGGCGTAGTAGACGCTCATCTGCTCGAAGTACTCCATGCGCGGCACGTCGAGCCTGCGGTACCGGGCGCCGGTCGCGATGACCACGGAGGCAGCCGTCACGGAGGTTCCGTCGTCGAGCCCGACCGTGTACTGGCCATCGTCCGGCCGGATGGACCTGGCCTCCGCGGGCACGGCGAACCGGGCCCCGAACTTCCGCGCCTGGATGACCGCCCGGTCCGCGAGCTCGGCGCCGGAGATGCCGGACGGGAACCCGAGGTAGTTCTCGATCCGCGACGAGGTCGCGGCCTGGCCCCCGGTGGCCGTGCTGTCGAGGACGACGGTCTGCATGCCTTCCGAGGCCCCGTACACGGCGGCGGACAGGCCTGCCGGTCCCGACCCGACCACGAGCAGGTCGCAGCTGGTGTGCGGGGCACCCGGCGCCGGGAGCCCGATCGCGGCGGCCAGCTCGGCGTTGCTGGGGTTGCGGAGCAGCCGGTCGGCCGCGATCACGATCGGGGTGTCCTCCGGCGCCACGCCGAAATGCTGGAGCAGTGTCTCGGCGCCCGGGTCGGCCTCCAGGTCCAGCCAGCGGTATGGGAGCCGGTTGCGCGCCGCGAAGTCGCGGAGCCGCCTGGCGTCCGGCGAGTACCGCGATCCGACGATCCGCAGGCCGACTCCGAGCCCGATCAGGATGGAGCGGCGGACGAGGTAGGCGCGCAGGATGAGATCCCCGAGCCCGGGATCGCGGGCCACCAGCTCCCTGAGGCGCTCGACCGGCACCGCGAGCACTTCGCCCGCGTCGACCGCCACAGCGGTGAAGTAGGAAGCCTCGCCCGTCAGCAGGCCGAGCTCGCCGAGGAAGCGGTGGCGGCCGTGCACGGCGATGGTGCGCTCCTCCGGCGTCCCGCGCGCTTCGACGACGGCCACATTCCCGGCGAGAACCACGAAAAAATCGCCGTTCCGCTGGCCTTCCCGGAACAGGACCTCCTCCGGCTGGGCCGCACGCCGCTCGCCCAGGGCAGTCAGCGCGGCGACCTGGGCATCACTCAGCCGGGGATAAGCCCCCTGCACATCGGGGGTCTCCATGCTGCAAGTCTGCCCCGGCGGCAGCCGGGCCGCACATCGTCAGGCCGACTAGTTCCTGGGGCTGCGGCGGGCGGCGAACTTCGATCTACCTGAACGGGGGCGAGGCGAGGCGAGGCTCGCGAGCGCGGACTCGCTGCGGTCGCGACCGTGCATAACAAGGCGTTATGCGCAGCGGGGATCGCGAATCCCTGTTCAACAAGTAGACATTCATAGTCGGCG
>DAITAE010000657.1:0-2556 GCA_036824445.1 Streptosporangiaceae bacterium
CCGGTCCTCGATCCACTTCACCGGGCGGCCGAGGATGACCGCCGCGAGCGGGACCGGCAGCCGCACCGTCCGGAGCACCGGCACCAGGTCGCTGGCCGCGGTGGGAACCACCAGCGCGATCACCGCGTCCGGCTCGCCTTCTCCCACCACGAGCAGGCAGTCGCGGAACTGCTCGGCGCTGACCGCGGCGGTGGTGTCCACCGGCCCGGTCACCACGGCCCCGTTCGGCAGCAGCCGCCGCAGCCGTGCCTGGGCGCGCGGCGCGACCGGGGTGACGCTCAGGCCGGCCTCCGCGCAGGCGTCCGCGGCCAGCACTCCGGCGCCGCCCGCGTTGGCCACGATGGCGACCTTGCGGCCCGCCGGCACCGGCTGGCTCGCGAGCAGGACCGCCGTGTCGAGAAGCTCGCCCAGGCTGCTGGTGGCGATGATGCCGGCCTGCTCGAACAGGGCCTGGCGGGTGATCAGCGGGGCGGCCGCCGCGGCCGTGTGCGAGGCCGCCGCGCGCTGGCCGGGCGCGGACCTGCCCGCGTGCACGGTGAGCACCGGCATGTGCGCGCTGACCCGGCGGGCCGTGCGGGCGAACTTGCGGGGGCTGCCGAAGGACTCCAGGTACATGACGGCGAGCCTGGTGAGCCCGTCTTGCTCCCACCACATCAGCAGGTCGCTTCCTGACACGTCCATCTTGTCGCCTACCGAGACGAACGAGGAGATCCCGATGCCGAGCCGGGTGAGGTACTCCAGCATGGCGACGCCCAGCCCGCCGGACTGCGCCACCAGCCCGGCGACGCCGGGGGCTGGGTGGCGCGTGGCGAAGGTGGCGTCCAGTCCCAGGCGCGGCACCGCCACGCCGAAGCAGTTCGGGCCCACCAGGCGCATCCCGTACCGCCGGCAGGTCGCCAGCAGGCGGTTGTCCCTGGTAGCGCCGAGGCTGGCGGTGACCACGACCAGCGACCGGACCCCGCACTTCCCGCATTCCCTGGCCACCTTGATCACCCAGGCCGGCGGCACCGCCACCACCGCCAGGTCGGGCACCACCGGCAGGTCGGAGACCGATGGCAGGCATGGCACACCACCGATCTCCCTCGCGTGCGGGTTCACTGCGAACAGCGCGCCTTCAAAGCCTGCATCACGAATGTTGAGCAGGATGGTCCGCCCGATGGACGTTGGCTGACGGCCGGCCCCCACGACTGCGACCGACCGGGGGGCCAGCAGCGGGGCGAGGCTCGCCACGTCCGCCCGCTGCTCCCGGCCCGCCACCGCGTCCAGGTACGCGCTGTCCTCGCCCAGCGCCGCCTCCCGGGGGATCGGCATGGTGAGCTCGATCACGTTGTCGACCAGGCGCCGGCGGACGCACAGCCCGGCGTCGGCGAAGACCCGCAGCATGGCGACGTTCTCGGGGAGGGTCGCCGCCGTGAAGGCCTGCACCCGCTGGGCCCGGCCGACCGATACCAGGTGCTCGAGCAGCAGGGTGGCGATCCCCCGTCCGTGCATGTCGTCGGCGACGGCGAAGGCCACCTCGGCCACGCCCGGCGTCTCGGAGCGCTCGTAGCTGGCCAGGCCGACGAGCTGGGTCCCGAGCAGCGCGAGCAGAGCGGCGTGATCTGCGTCGGCCGGCCGGCAGACCCGCCGTGCCTCCTGCTCGCCCGCCCGCTTGCTCGTGCTGAAGAAGCGCAGGTAGCGGTTGCCCGGGGACATGGCCTGGTGGAAGCGCGTCACAGCGTCGGTGTCGTCGGGGCCGGGCGGCCGGATCTCGACGGTCGCCCCGTCGGCGAGCAGCGCATAGGAACGCCCGGCCACCGCCTCTGTGGTCATGTGGTCGCCCTCTGCCTGTGGTCACGGCGTGCCGCGCTAGGCACTGCTTCCAGGATGCCGGACGAGCCTGGAGACCGCCCCGATCGGGGTGAACTGCGGCCGTGAGCCGCAGCTCAGCGTTTGCGGTAGGTCGCGGTATAGGTGGTGTTCACCGCGGGGGCTGTGATGGTGTGGCTCTGCGGGCCGCGGTCCGACCAGGACGTGAAGAAGTAGGTGGACTTGTTGAACTGCTGTGGCGACGGGGCGCTGACCGA
The DNA here is from genome assembly GCA_036824445.1 of Streptosporangiaceae bacterium. Taxonomy (GTDB): domain Bacteria; phylum Actinomycetota; class Actinomycetes; order Streptosporangiales; family Streptosporangiaceae; genus UBA9676. The sequence continues at coordinate 2,067 of DAITAE010000657.1, forward strand.
GTTCGCCGAGCCGACGACCACCGTCACGGAGAACGGTGTCCGGCGCGGCGCCTCGTTCACCACCAGGTCGGTCAGGACGAGACCGCCCGGGTTGGTCTTGAACGTCAGTACGACCGTCTTCGGGTCAAGCCGGGTGCTCGTCGTCGAGGTCAGGCCGCCCGAGTCGGTCGCGGTCAGCTGCACTTCAAGCCAACATGGGTATTCGTGGTCCGGCGCGGTAAACGATCCGCTGGAGACACCGTTCATGGTCTGGATCAGGTGCGTGTGGCAGTCGGTCGGCGTGAAGCAGTGATGCAGGATCAGCGACCATCTCAGCGCCGACGCCGGCAGCGTCCCGTCCTGGACGTCGGTGGCGTGGCCCGAGAAGTTGATCGGGTCGCCGACTTTCCAGGTCAGGCTCGACGAGGGCGAGTCGATGACCGCGCTCGGTGCGGTGTTGCCGGCCGTGACGGTGACCGTCGCCGTGTCGGTGGCGCCCTGGTCGTCGGTG
>DAITAE010000135.1:0-9427 GCA_036824445.1 Streptosporangiaceae bacterium
AGGACAACGCGGCTGTTGCCAAAAACGCTGCTCTTGCCGCGAGCCTTGACCGCGGCGCTCGCCGCAGTGAGCTTGGCCTTTCGGCGGGTCGTCGACATCCCGGTCGAGACATTCGTGGTCGGTCTACAGAACTGGGAGCGCACCGGACAGGAACGCGACCTGCACATCGGTCGCAGCCGAATCCGCGGGCCGATTGAGCACGACCCGGACTCGGGCACGCGCCGACTCGAAGTCTGCCTGGCCACGAGATGGCTTCGCCCACCGCTGCGCATGAGGCTGGAGGTCGACCGCTGGACCTGGTCGCCCGCAAGGACCGTCCTAGAACTCATTCCATGTAAGCTCGTCCGGCCCACCGCAGCCTACTTCCGGGCCGGCCACCTCCTCCTGGACTCGTTGACCCACCTGCTGCCGCAGCACGCCGCTAGGGCACATGGCGCGGGCTTGCAAATCCGGCTGCCTCGCGCCGCCGACCCGGCGCTGGCGGTGGGACTCGAGCCCGGCAGCCTTAGTGGACCCGGGCGCTGAACATCCTCGCTGCCGCGTCGGCGGAAGCAGCCGCGTCGAACTGCGAGCAGGCGCCGGGCGAGCTGCATGGGTGGGGTGTGTCGTATCTCTCCGTAAGCTGGCTCGGGCACCGGCTGACCTGGAATTCCACCGGCCGCGGCCGTTGCCGTATGCCGGGATGCCGTGGCCTTCAGCCCGCCGCCGTCGGCAGGTTCAGAAGACGATGCTCCATCCCTCGGCGGCGGCTTGGGCCTGGGTATAAGCGACGCCATCGACCTTCAGACCGTCCGGGTTGAGCAGCGTGATCAGCCCGCCTCGATTGCCGAGCTGCACCGGCGCCGCAACCTGGACTCGGACGCTGTCGCCTGGGGCCAGCAATCCGCTGTGGAGCATCATCTGGCGCTTGTCGCGGTCCAGGATCGACCAGCCGGTCAGGTCAACTTGTTGCGGGCTGGCGTTGAGCAGCATGACCGTCTCGGCCTCGGGCGCCGGCCCCGGCGGGTTGACCAGTGCCGCGACGATCCGCACGATGTGGTCCGCCTCTGGCAGCTCAGGGACGGTGTGCCCGGTCTGGTCGTCGGTGTGCCACTCCTGCGACTGAAACGCCAGGAAGATCCCGACCCATTGGTCCTGGGCCGGGTAGTGCAGCAGCAGCCCGCCGTCCTGCCAGACGCCGTCATCCTGGTGGAAGCGCTGACTGTTGCCCTGGTTCATATGGATGTCATGAACCCCATTGCCGGGCAGGAAGCCAAAGATCTTGTCCGGGATCCCAGCTTCCGGCCCCCAGCGCTGCCCGAAGGCATAGAGGCGGGCAGCTGAGTCTGCGGCTGCGCGGCGCACGAAGTGGTCCAGCTTGTCGGCCAGGTCGTTGTCGGGCCCTGGCACGCTGGCCGGCACCGCCTGCATCTGCTGCCGGTCAAACAGGTTCGCGCGGATAAAGTCCAGCGCCATCCCACCGGGCTGGCTGGCCAGCGGGGTGAAGCCGGCCGGCAGGCCGGGCAGGCTCTGGGTGACGGGGTGACGGAAGTTCTCGTCGGCCACGTACAGCAGTTCTGCGGGCTTCTCTTGCGACAGCACGTTGACCGCCACCCGAAAGTCGGCCTCGCTGCCACGGACACGGATCTGGTAATGCGGCGAGTCCTTACCACCCTCGGCGCGCTGATCGACCACGCTGCCGGCCAGGACCCCATAGCTTGCCAGTGGCATCTCGTCCCCCCCAAAGGCGGCTACCCGCTGGTGGGTTCCGCAATGATTTCCCCGTCGATAATGGCAGGGATCTCTATCTTGGAGAAGTCCGCCGGGGCGCCAGACTGGGGCCGCGTCCCTGCTGGGCGGCAGGCTTCGTGGCCATAAGGGGCAGGCGCGTGCAAGTCGCGGCTTGTATTACCAATGCGCCGTGGACCGCGCCGTCCGCCGCCACGTGCGCCTGCTGGCCTGCCTTACCCGGTCGCGACATACAGGCGCAGACGTTTGGGGATGGTTCATACCGGCGAAGCGAGGGCATCGCTGGGCCAGGCCTGATTCGTGATGTCTCCACGCGCCTGGGTGGCGGAGGACATTCGGGTTCGTCCCGATATGCGTTTCATGATCGGCGATGATCCCCTCTCCGCGAATGCACGGCCAACAATGCGCCACAGGCGCCCGCTCATGCCGCTGCGGGCGCGTGTTTGCCGGATGACGAACTGCGTCCCGGGCGGCTCAGCGCGCTGGCTTGGCGGCAAGGACGGCGGCGGCGGCGTTATCGTGCCTGCCATTGCCGTCGGGTGATTCTGTACATCACCCATCTGCGGCCGTACTCGGTCAGCGAGTCGGCGAGCGCCCAGCCGGCTCGCTGGAAGACCGTCCGCATCGCAACGTTGGCGGGATCGGTCGGTGCTTCGACGGTCTCCGCCGCTGCGTGCTCGAACAGCCAGTCGGTGAGCAGCGCAAGCGCCTCGCGCCCGTAACCCCGGCCGCGGGCGTTCTCCCGGAGACCGATCCCTACCTCAAATGTCCCCGGGGGAAGCGGGCGGCCCGCCGGCACGAAGGTCTGGATCCGCCCAATCGGCACGCCGTCAAGGTCAATGGCCAGATCAAGCCAGCCATCGGCCAGGTGCCCCGAACGCTGCAGGCGGGCCTTGAAGCTCGCCTCATCGGGCAGTTCAGCGATCGTCATCGGATCGGCATCAACCATGGCCTGCCATTCCGCCTCGATCTCGTCGGGCCGGAACGCCCTGAGCAGCAGCCGTGACCCACAAATCCGGACCTCACCGGCCCCCCGCGCTGGCCCGCCCATCCTCATCCATCAACGCTCGCCTCCGGCAACGACCAGGATGCGCGACCAACCCGCTGCCCCAGCCGCAGCTCGCCAATAAGATCCCATACTTGCCCTCATTTGCCGCGGTGAAGTACGTCGAGGCGGCACGCCTCAGGCCCCGTCGCGTTCGGCAGGGAGGGCTTCTTGCTACTCGCGGCCGAACCGGTCGCTGCCAGCGCTCGCGTTGCCTGTGCGCTGCTGGCCCCGCGCCTGACACTGAACGCGGACCGTGGTCGAGTCGCCCTCGGCGGCCGCGCGCAGCCATGGCTGGAGCGGGCCGCACCGGATTCCGGTGCGGCCCGTGTCGGCGATCGGGTTCGGCTACTTGCTGTACACCAGGTAGCGGTTGGGCAGGTCGTGCCGCCATCCCGGAGGGGTCGGCGGGACGAACAGGAACCCAGGGTCGCTGTCCGCGTCGAAGAAGTTCGTCGCGAAGGCGGCGTATGGCTGGCCGGGGTCGACGATGTCGAGCGTCACGTTGGCCTCATACACGTCCGCGTCCGGCCCCGGGTTCGGGGTAGGCAGCGTGAAGATGGCGACGGAGAGCGATGGCGCGACGGGGCCGTAGGTCCCTGTCTGCACCAGTGTGGTGTGGGTCAGGTCGGTGACGTTCATCAGGTCCAGCGAGACCCGCCAGCGCCGCCCGCCCAGTTGCACGGTGGGTGGTACGGCGAAGCCGTCCGGGATGCTGGCCATCGGGTTGACGAACATGTAGGCGACAAGGTAGGCGGGCTCTCCGGCCGCGATTACCTTGCTCGGCTGGTACGGCGGCAGGGCGATGGGCTGCAGCGGTGACGTTGCCGCCACATCGAACGCGACGTACTGGCCGACCGTGGGCTCGCCGATTCTCATGATCTGCTCGCTGGAACCGTTCGAATTGCTCGCGATCTCCGCGAGGCGCTTCGTGGTGGCCTCGTTGAGCTTGGCCATGTAGTCCTGCGCCCACTTCTTGGCCGCATCCATGGTCTGGTCCGGCGCTTCCGGTGCTGGCCCCTCGGGTGGAGCGACGGGTGTCTTGGTGTCGGCAGTCATTACCTGCCCCCTTTTCTGATCTGCCTGCAGTCGAGCTGGCCGCAGTTGCTCTCGTCTGGGCAGAGGGTCGACCGTCACTCTCAGATACATGCTGTGACGGTTTTGTGCCGGTGCCCCGGGCGGCGCGGATCGACCGGGAGGCGATGACCGCGGCTGCGGGCTGGGGTTTGCGCCCGGCGGCCGCCCTGACCCGCGTGCGCAGCAGCCCAACGGCCCACCTGCGGTTGCGCTGGGTCAGCGCGTACCGCGGCAGGGCCGAACCTGCTACTTGCTCGTTTCATCAATGTGGGCTTGCGCCGCGACCCCGGGAAGGCCGTAGTCCGCACACTGAAGCTATTTCGTTCTCAAGCGAAGACGACCCCGCACAGCTGCAAGTCAGCGAAGTTGGCGCGTGGTGAGATCCACCCAGGTTGCTATGGGAATCTTATCCTTCTATCTCTTGAGATGCCTGAGGCCCTCATTTACTATGCGGGCGCCGACAGTGGCAGCTGCGCCACCAAGCAGCCCTTTTGTAATAGTATCCTTATGCTCCGTGCCAAATTTCCTGGCGGATGTAATGATGGGATCCGCTGCCGCATGGAATCCTTCGTCAAAGGCTCCAGAGCCGGTCGCGGCGTCGTAGGAACCTTTTGCGATGCCAGCAGCTATAGCAACCGGAGACGCCGCCAGCCCGATAGCATCCGCCCAGAACCCACTCGTCTCCTCCACGTTAAGCTCCTCTCGCGTGGGCCGCAGAAGACAGCCCCGCCACGTGCAAGTATAAAATCATGGGCATTCTGACCCTTCGGCAGCGAAGCGCCGCCGCGCGGCCTGAGGCTGCGGTGGCCGGGGGGAACGCACGCGGCATGGCCGTTCCCCGGCGGTTAAGCACGCTGGTGTGATCGGCGCCGGCCGGCCGCTCACGGTTGCCGGCGCGGCCCTGGTGGTGGCCGCGGGCCTGGCCGTAGGCGGCTGCGGGAGCGGCAACTCGGGTACGCAGGGCTGCTTCTCGAAGTCCGCAGCTGCGGGCAGCGTGAGTGCGGCCGGTGGCTCCGCCGGTCCGTCAACCGGGCGCAACGCGGGCACGGCCGCCGATTCGCGCAATCCAGTGGCGGCGGGCTGGACACTGCCAGGCGGTGACCTGGCGAACACGCGGGACGTCGCCAGCGCGATCACCAGTTCCAACGTCTCGACGCTGGGAGTGGCATGGTGTGTGCCCGTCCAGTCGACAGGTCAACGCGGTGCCGCTGGGTTGTCCGATGGTTACGCGACGACGCCGGTCGTGGTGAACGGCGTGGTGTACATGCAGGACCTCGAGTCGAATGTGATGGCAATCGAGCTCGCCACCGGCAAGGTCCTGTGGAAACACGACTACAACTCAATCAACGGTGGCCCGGACGGTGTCAACGTGGTCAACGGGGTGGTGTACGCGGCGACAGACAAAGCCGCGGTCGCCTTGTCGGCGGCCACCGGCCGACAGCTGTGGAGTCGGACCCTGATCGGCAATGACCGCGAGGGCATTGACATGGCTCCCGGCTACAACGACGGGACCGTGTATGTGTCCACCGTGCCCGTCAACCCAAACAAGGGCCAGTATCTCGGCGGTGCCAAGGCGACACTGTGGGCGCTCAACGCCGCTACCGGCGCGCCGGAATGGTCATGGGATGAGGTACAGAACCTGTGGGGGAACCCGGCGGTCAACTCCGGCGGCGGCCTGTGGGATCCGCCGTCGTTCGACAGCGAGGGCAACATCTACATCGGCGTGGCGAACCCCGGGCCGATAGCGCCGACCGGGTGGCCCGCCGGCTATCCGTGGGGGACCAGCCGGCCGGGCCCGGACCTGTACACCGACTCGGTCGTCAAGCTCAGCCGGAACGGCAAGCTCCAGTGGTACTACCAGCTCACCCCGCACGACCTGTACGACTGGGACCTGCAGAATTCGCCCTTGCTCACCACCGCTCACGGGCAGCCGGTAGTAATCGACGGCGGCAAGGCCGGCGTTCTGATCGAGCTGAACGCGCAGACCGGCAAGCTGCTGTGGAAGCTCCCGGTGGGCGTGCACAGCGGGCATGACAACGATGGGCTGATAACCGAAACGCCATCCCGGGCGCGCATATCCCGCTGCCGGCCAAGTTCAGCCTTGAACCCGGAGTGCTCGGCGGCGTCGAGTCCCAGCTGGCGACCAACGGATCGACGACCTTCGCCGCTGTCAACAACCTTGCCGTGCCGCTGTCGGTGAAAGGCCTGGCCGAGAGCTCTAGTGCGTTCGAAGCCTCCATCCCCAAGGCAACAGGCGAGATGATCGCCGTCAACCAGGACACCGGCAAGATCGAGTGGGACGACAAGCTTCCTTCCTCGCCCTACGGCGCCGCTGCCGTCACCAACAACGTCGTGTTCACGACGACGTACGCCGGGGACCTGTACGCATTCAACGCGGCCACCGGCGCGATTCTGTTCAGAACGCCGCTGTCGGCTGGGACGAACGCGCCTGTCGCCATCGACGGTGACTACGTCATCGTGGGGGCAGCTAACGCGCTATCGAGCGGGCAGCAGCCGCTGATCATCGCCTACAAGCTTGGAGCCAGGGGCAAGCTGCCCGACACCGTGCACTGATCCGGGAACCCAGCTGCCGTGGGAAGGCAGGAAGAATGATCCGTTCGGCGCGGGCTGTGAGGCGGTGCAGGTGGCGTTAAGCCTGGTGGCCTGGTCGGCGGGATCCCGCCTTCAGCGCTGGTTGAGAAGGCGTCGTACGTCGGCCAGCAGTTCCCAGGATTGGGCTGAGGGGGCCGGGTCGCAGGTGACCGCTATCAGCTCGGCTCCAGCTTCCAGGTAGAGCGCGAGGTGGTTGGCGACCTGGCTGGGTGTCCCGGCGATTGCCAACTGCCGGGCGCGATCGGCGGGCAGGTCGTACATGGCCTGCATGGTCCGGGCAGTCATGTCGGCGAGCCCGGCGGCGGGACGGGCGGTGATGGCGGCGTGCAAGCAGATGCCCAGCTGGGGCCTGGTCCGCCCAGCCTCGTCGGATAGCTCGCTAAGGCGGACAGCGCTTGCCGCGAACTCGCGCGGGGTCTGGAAGCCGGATAGCCAACCATCGCCGGAGCGGACGGCACGCCACAGGGCAGCTGTGGACGTGCCGCCGATCCACAGCGGCGGCACCGGCATGGCCGGCCGCAGCGAGATCGCAGGAGAACCCGGGGCATCGGGGACCGGGGTCGGCTGGCCGCCGAGCAGGCCAGGCAGCAGCCGGAGAAACTCATCGGTGCGCCGGGCTCTGTGCTCGCGGCAAAAGCCCGCCGCGTGATACTCCTGCTCGGATCCGCCGCCCAGGCCCACGCCGAGCCGCAAGCGGCCGCTGCCCGCGATGTGCTGCAAGCTCGCGATCTGCTTCGCGGCCCACGCCAGCGGGCGCAGCGACGGCACATAGACCGAAAACCCGATCGCGATGCGGTCCGTGACCGCCGCGGCAGCAGCCAGCGTCAGGCTGCTATCCAGGACCGACATCTGGCCGGCCACCAGACGATCCTCGGCCCACAGGCAGTCCAGGCCAGCCCGCTCCGCGAGCCGCGCCAGGCCAGCGACATCCGGCAAGGCCGCACCCGGTGCTGTGGCCTCAGGCAAGGCGGCCCCGACATCGACGCGCATGCCCCTCCGATCCCACGGTGGCCCCGGAACGCCCGGCAGGTCTGTCAGCCCAGTCGGCTAGCCGCTCCTAAGTTGCCGCGAACGAGTATGACTGGTCGGCCCGACATTCCAGCCTCCACGCCGGTCACAGGCAGACCGCACAGCCAGCAGCCCCCGCATCGCCGGGCGCCGCACCGGACACCGGAACGCAAAGACCGCCAGCCCCATCACCGGGCGATCTGCGCCAGGCAGCTGGCGCACCATCCCATCCGACGCGACACATGAAATCGGCGCTTCAGAACCTCCATGCCGGTGTGCCAGTCCCGAATGGTCGTTATGGCGTTGGGTGACCCGGGCGCTGGGCAAGGTTTCGGCATGCCTGGGGTACGGGCACGCCGACGCGGCTGGCGGCGGCGCGGATGTAGGCGACCGCTGCGAACAGGGCGTACTGCCAGAAGTCGTCGGTCTGCCACCAGGCCACCTCCTCAAGCAGGTCCGGTGCGGTCCCGCCCTGGAGGGCTGCTGCGGCCAGCACTGCGTACTGGAGCTTCTTGTCTTGCCGACCGCGGAAGGCGCACTCGGGCAGGAACCGCTCACGGAGTCCCTCTAGGGCCACCGGGTCGGCCCGGCTGCCCCCGCACCAGTCGAGTGCGTCCGCAGCGACGTGAAGGAACACCTCGCCGGGGAAGGTGTTGTTGCGCGGGTGCAGAGGTGCGAGCTCGCTCACTAGCTCGAAGATGTCGGCGTCGCGGGCGAGCCCGTCGAGCAGGATGCGGCGGGCGGTCACCGCGTCCTGGGGTGTGGGGCCCTTCCTGGCAGGCATACCCAGACCGTAGGCCACAACCGCCCGGTTAGTACCTCAAGGCCAGCCAGCCTGCTGACCATGGCCGCCCTGAATGGGCCGTTCGCCTCGTCCCGGCAAGGTGCCGCGGCGGGGCACAGCACGCTCCTGCGGTTGCTGTGCTGCCTGGGCGGGCGCAGGATGCCGGGGTGCCCCTGATCGCCGTGAATGACGTCCAGTTGTATTACGAGTCGCACGGTTCGGGTGCCCCGCTGGTGGTGCTGGGCGCCCTCGGCCTGGATGTGTCGGAGATGGGCAAGCTGACTGGTCCGCTGGCAGAGAGGTTCCGGGTGATCGCGGTCGACAACCGAGGCACGGGCCGCTCGGCCAAGCCCCCAGGGCCGTATGCGATCGAGCAGATGGCCGCCGACGTCGCGGGCTTGATGGACCGGCTGCACCTGCCCCGCGCGCACCTGGCCGGGATCTCGCTGGGCGGGCGGATCGCCATGGCCTTGGCGCTGGACTGGCCCGAGCGGGTGGACCGGCTTGTGCTGATCGCTACCAGCCCGTGCGCGGCCGGCAGGCGCTGGCTCGTGCGGGCGGGGATGATGGTGGCCGACCTGCCCATGCTGCGCGGCCATCACCGGCAGCCCCGCCATGCGATCAGGGCCCAGTTCGACGCCACCACCAGGTTCGACTGCACCAGTCGGCTCGGCCACATCAGCGCACCCGTGCTGATCCTGCACAGCAAGTCCGACCACATCGCCCCGGTCGCGCTGGCCAAGCAGATGACCGCCTTGATCCCTCACTGTCGGCTCGTCCTGATCGACGGCGGGCATCTGGCGCCGCTGCTGACCCAGCACCGGCGGCTCGTATCCGAGATCGGCGCGTTCCTCGCCGCGGGCTAGGCTTGCATGTGCGGGCAGTCTGGGCGAGCAATCACTGATGGGCTGCCGCCCAGTCGGTGCCCTTGAGCCGTGGCGTCTAGTTGAAGACAGGGCTTGGGTGATCCATGGCGTATAGCAGGAAGTGGCTGGCTGACACTCTGCGCCGCCTTGGCTACGAGGAGGCGGCTGACGAGGCGTTGCGTGTCCTGCCCGATCAGATTGATCTCAAGCAGCTCCGGGAATTCGGCGACCGGCACGGCATCTCCCGCGACACGCTGATCGACCGGATGGGAGGCAGCCCGTAACTGGGTGAGCCCGCCCATCGCG
>DAITAE010000658.1:0-2542 GCA_036824445.1 Streptosporangiaceae bacterium
GGCGGGCACGGCAAGTGGTCGGCGAGCTCCCGCTCACCCTGTCTTCCGGCGGCCCGGCTGACCGAGTAGAACTGCTTGCGGTTCCAGTTCGTGCTGTCGAGCGACGTGATCGGCCCGGTGTTGTAGAGGAACGTGTTCGGGTTCCCGACCTCGGTCGCGAACTCGAAGCAGTAGGTGATGTCGTCCTTCCCGTCGCCGTCGTTGTCGATGTTGATCTCGTAGAGGACGTCGTCGCCGAACTCGTAGAAGTTCGGGCCGCCCGCGGGCTCCTGGAGCGGGACGTAGTTGGCTATCAGGGTCACCGTGCCCGGCCGGTCCGGGCTGACGAACGCGTAGACGTCGGTGCTGTCGGCGACCGGATCCTTGGCGATCTCGGGCGCTTCACGATGGGAAGACACAATCACCTCACAGGCTTCTCAAGGCACATTCCGAACGGATGCCTCAGCTGACCCCGCGGACGAGACTGGCTGCCAGGCCGGGGTCGGTGAGCCTGGCGTGGCTGGTGCCGGCGAACACGTCCATCACGCCCTTGGCGACGTCCCGGACGTGCACGACCACCGGTTCGGTGGGGATGGCGCCACCCCGGGCCTGCTGCCCGGACGGTGCGGACCGCGCCGGGGCGACGATGGCCCCGGTGATCGCGCCACCGATCGCGCCGGCGGCGAGGCCGGCCCCGGCGAGCCCGGCCGCGCCGCGAATGATGGACCGCCGGGAGACACTCGTGTCCTGCCTGGTCGCCGGGCTCTCCGGGCCCGGGGACTTGGCTGATTCATGGTGGATAGACATGCGCGTCCTTTCTCGAGCCGGCCGTCGCCGGGCGCCACGCTCCTCGGTTCACCGGCGGGAAGTCCCGCGGCGCGGCCCGGCCCGCGGGCCCGGCCTCGTTGGGGTTTCGGGACCGATGGCCGGGCGGACGGCCGGCGGCGCTGGTCGTTACCAAAGCGTTACCTTTGACCGGGATGCTGGCCCGTTGCCGGCAAAAAAACTCCGGGTGAGGCCATCCGTTTGGCCTTCGGCTGCGAATGGTTGGCATGGATCCTCGCGATATCCACGCGGCCCCGCGTGAGCCTGCGCCGGGGAAGGTGGCCGAACAGGATCTGGACCGGCTGCTCGCCTTGGTGGCGCGCGGCGACGAGGCAGCGTTCGAGGCGGTCTACGATCGGCTGGCCGGCGCGGCTTACGGGCTGATCCGCAAGGTGGTCCGCGACCCGGCGCAGTCGGAGGAGGTCGCCCAGGAGGTACTGCTCGAGGTGTGGCGCACCGCGTCGCGTTTCGACCCGGCCAAGGGAACCGCGGCGACCTGGGTGATGACGATCGCACACCGTCGTGCCGTCGACCGGGTCCGGTCGGCGACGGCCACGGCAGCGCGCGATCAGCAGGCCGCGCCGCCACCGCCGGCCGACGACGAGGTGGCCGACGCGGTGGAGGCCAGCCTCACCCGTGAGCGGGTGCGGCACTGCCTGGAGGGCCTGACCGAGCTGCAGCGTGAGTCGATAACCCTCGCCTACTACGGGGGGTACAGCTACCCGCAGGTGGCCAAGCTGCTCGGCGCCGCGCTCAGCACTATCAAGACGCGGATACGGGACGGGCTGATCCGGATGCGGGACTGCCTGGGGGCGATCGGATGAAGCTGCTCCGTCACGACCTGCACACCCTCAGCGGTGCCTACGTCCTCGACGCGGTGGACAGCACCGCCGAGCGGGACCGCTACGAGCACCATCTGCACCGCTGCCAGACCTGCGCCGGCGAGGTGCGCGAGCTGCGGGAGGTGACGACCAGTCTCGCGATGGCCGCCGCGTTGCAGCCGCCGCCCGCCCTGCGCCCGCAGGTGCTCGCCGCCGTGCGGCGGACCCGCCAGCTGCCGCCCGTGGTCGAGGACGAGCCGCGGCGCGGGCGACTTTGGGAGTGGTGGCTGGGCCTGTGGTCGGGCTGGCTGCCGCGGCTCGCCGTGGGCTTTGCCGCGGCGGGCGCGGCCGCCGCGGTCGTCCTCGCCGTCATCCTCGTCGGCGTCCAGCACCGGCTCGACCATGCCCAGGCGCAGAACCACGCGATCGCCGCTGTGCTCGCCGCCCCGGACGCCCGCGTCCTGACGCGGCCGACGTCGGTAGGCGGCAGCGCGACCGTCGTCCTGTCCCGGGCCGAGCGCGAGCTGATCGTGACCACCGAAGGGCTGCGGCCGCTGCCCCGCGGCAAGGTCTACGAGGCATGGCTGATCAATCCCCGCCAGACCCGCCCGGCCGGGCTGCTGCCCGCGCCGAGCGGCGGCCGGACGCAGCCGCTGCTCGCCGGCGGGCTGGCCCCCGGCGACACGCTGGGCCTCACGGTCGAGCCCGCCGGCGGGACGGCGCAGCCAACGACCAAGCCGATCCTGCTGATGCCGCTGAGTACCTGATTCCACGGCCAGCAACGAGCCTGCGCCGCCCGGGTCTGCGCCGCCCCGCGGCCGGACGGCGGGGGAGGGCGGCCCGCATGTCGCGGGCCGCCCTCACGCTGCAGCGGTCAGTTGGAGAACAGATGGGTCATCGTGATGACCTTGAGCCCG
>DAITAE010000659.1:0-2542 GCA_036824445.1 Streptosporangiaceae bacterium
CGTCGGCCACGGAACCATCGTAAGGATGACATTGGCCGTTCCGGGCCAGGCTCTCATGTGTGCCGCGACGCGTGGCGATGTGTGAACCATTCAGATTTGGCATACGTGAACCGGTGGGATCCGCCGTACGTAGTAATGGCGGGTGGTTCCCGGTGCCCAAGAGCCGGGACCAGAGCGGGGAGGATCCTCATGTCACGCAGTCCCTCTATGCCATTGGCCGCAGCCCGGCGCAAGCTATGGTCTGCGGCCACGATCGTGACAGCGGGAACGCTTGTCACCATGGCGTTCAGCGCCGCGCCGGCCAGTGCCCACACGACCGCTTACCGCCAGATCAACCTCGTTTCCGACCAGCCCGGGACGCCGCTGACCGACCCTGACCTGGTCAACGCGTGGGGCCTGGCCGCATCCCCGGGCACCAACGCCGCGCCCGGCTCGCCGCTGTGGGTCGCCGACAACGGCTCGGACAAGGCGACGCTGTACACCGGCGCGACCGCGACGTCGGTGAACAAGGCGAGCCTGGTGGTGAGCATCACCGGTGCCGCGCCGACGGGTCAGGTATTCAACTCCGACCAATCCGCGTTCGTGGTCAGCGACAATCAGGGTCACTCGGGTTCCGCGCTGTTCCTCTTCGACACCGAAAACGGCACGATCGACGGCTGGAACCCGACGGTCGGCGCCACGGGCGGCAACACGTCCACGGTGACCGAGGTGGCCCGCGACAACGGCGCCAACGCCGTGTACAAGGGCCTGGCCATCGCCCAGACGCCGAACGGCAAGACGCACCTGTACGCCACCAACTTCAGGTCCGGCCGGGTCGAGGCCTACAACGGCAACTTCAAGCCGGTCGAGCTGCCCGGTGGGCTGTTCGTGGACCGGCGGATTCCAGCTGGTTACGGGCCGTTCGGCATCGCCGAGATCAAGGGCAAGCTGTATGTGTCGTTCGCCAAGCAGGACGCCACGCTGCACGATGACGTCGCCGGGCCGGGCCACGGATTCGTGGACGTCTTCACCAACAACGGCGCGTTCGTCCGCCGGCTTGTCACCCGTGGCGCGCTCAACTCGCCGTGGGGCCTGGCCCTGGCGCCGGCCGGTTTCGGTCAGTTCAGCGGCGACCTGCTCGTCGGCAACTTCGGGAACGGGCACATCAACGTCTACAACCCGACAACGGGTCGGCACCTCGGCCAGCTGCGGCGGCCGAACGGCCGGACGATCGTCATCGACGGGCTCTGGGGCCTGAGGTTCGGCAACGGGAACGCCGCCAAGACCAACGAACTGCTGTTCTCGGCCGGGCCCGATGACGAGTCACACGGCCTGCTCGGGAAGATCGTGGTCAAGCACTGACAAAGATCGTGATCAGGCACTGACAGCGCCCCCGGTGCTGGCGGCCCGCTGAATGCCGGCGACGGCATTCAGCGGGCCGCCGTCTTACACCTCGCAGACGAGGGCAGGCCCCGATTCGGGACGCCGGTTGACCGGTCAGCGTGCCGGGCTGCCGTGCCTGCCATCGAGCCAGAGCGCCCAGGGCTGGACCGAACCGATCTGGAGCAGTCCCATCGACGCCCAGGGATCCTCGCCCAGTCGCGTCTCGATCTCGCGCTCGTCGGCGGCTTCGACGGCGTGCAGCGTCTGTTCGCCATCGCCGAGCGGGCCGCCAAGGATGATCATCCCGTCCGCAACGAGCCCGTCCATGAACGCGGCGTGCTGGTTCCAGGCTTGCTGCTCCCGGATTGGCCGCGAGGCGTCCCAGTTCGGGCCGTGAACCAGCGTCAGTGCGAAGAAGGCCATGGCCGGAACGTACCGGCCGCTGCCGACATCGCCAGCCGACCCGAGGATGCGGTGACCCGGACGAGGATCCGGCGCAACCGGTACTGTGCCCGGCAGCGGACCTGCCCAGCCGGGGTAGAGTGCAGGCCATCAGGGTCCCTGCCATCCGCGGAGGATGTCATGTCCGGTACCCGACAGTGGAGCGAACTCAGCGAGCGCAGCCGGCGACTGCTCATCGCCGCAGCGGTGGCCGAAACCTGCCTCAAGGTGGCTGCTCTCATCGACATCAAGCGCCGGCCAGCGAGCCAGATCCGGGGCCGGAAGTGGATATGGGCGACGGTGGTGACACTGGTCAACTCCTTCGGGGCCGCACCACTGTCCTACTTCGCCTTCGGGCGGCGGCGGTAACCCACCGCGTCCAGCACATCCGGCAGTCCCGCCGCTCATTTCGTTATGGTCGAAATGTGGGACCGCACCGCATGCCGGCGGACGAGGTCGACGTCTCCCCGGAGCTGGTGCGGCGGCTGCTGGCTGCCCAGCAGCCGGACCTTGCTCACCTGCCCATCGAGGTGATGGCGAACGGGTGGGACAACCTCATGTGCCGGCTCGGCGCCGAGCTGGCCGTCCGGCTGCCAAGGCGTGCGGTGGCCGCCGAGCTCATCACGCACGAACAGCGGTGGCTTCCCGCGCTCGCCCCCCGGCTCCCGCTGCCGGTTCCGGCTCCGGTGCGGGCCGGCCGGGCGGCACTGGGCTACCCGTGGCCGTGGAGCATCGTCCC
>DAITAE010000660.1:0-2536 GCA_036824445.1 Streptosporangiaceae bacterium
CGGGCAGCACGGCCACCGACAGCCAGTCCTTGCCGATCACCTTGACCCCGGTCGCGTGCGGCCGCGACGCGGGCGGCTCCCCGGTCGATCCCGCATGCCGGCCCGGCGTCACCGCGTGCCGGCCCGGCGTCACCGTGTGCACGCTCGCCCCGTTGGGCGGGGTGAAGGCGAAGGTGGAGGCCGGCGGCGCGGCGAAGGTTATCGAGGTGAAGCCGGTCTGGAACGCGGGGCTGGCCGCGCCCCGGGCGAAAAGCTGGACTCCCAGCACGACGCCGGGATGCTGTGCATCCAGCGCGAAGACCACCCGGCCGACCAGGGATCGGCTGTCCTTGGGCGCGACCACCAACTGGTAGGCGTCCTGGCCCGCCACCGTCGTGGTGCGGCCGGATGTGACGCTGGTGCTGGGCCCGACCGCCGCGAGCAGCCTCTGCGCGGCCTGCTGCGGGGTGAGCGGCATTTTCTCGCCCGGCGCAACCGTGCCCGGCTTCGCGGAACGCGACGGGATGGTGATCCGCTGAACCGAATTCGAACTGCTCCGCCAGACCCACGCGGTGCTGCCGTTGCGAATCACATCGGTTTCGCCCAGTGGCACCGGGAGGGCAAGTCTGACGTGGGCGGGATCGGCGTACCAGAGCCTGACCGTGTGCGAGCCGGACAGAATGGACAGCGGCGACGATGGGTCCTGCTGCCCCGGCAGCTGGGGTATGCCGAGCGCCGACGACTCCACCACCGTGCCGCTCATCGCCGGCGGCGTGCCCGTGTGGCTGGCCAGCGCGGCGAGCAACTGAGCTGGAGTCCGGGCGGGCAACGCGGGCAATGCTGCCGCCGACGTTGCCATCGATGCGGCTGTCACCGCCGCCACCACGGCAACGACTGCGCCAGGCACCGCCCATCGCGCCCGGCGTGAGGTCATCGGCAGGAGCTTCACGGCACCTCACACTCGCTCGACCCGGGCCTGGGCATCCCCTGCCCGGGTAATGGCCCCGCCCTGAACTCGACTGCTTCCGCCAGGTTATGCCAACCGGGCCGTCCCCGCGTCAGCCGCAGGGACCGTCCCCGCATCGCCCGCAGGGATGACACCCAGCAGAACGGCTAGCGAGCGGGGGCGGTTCCTACCAGCTGCCCCACGGGAGCAGCGAGGTGACCGCGATGACGGCGAACAGCAAGGTGAGGTACGCGATCGACAGGTGGAACAGGCGCATGGGAGCGGGATTGGCGCTGGGCCGTACCACCCCGGCGCACGCGCCCTCGGTCGTGGGGCTTTTCGCCGCAGCGGCCGGTGCGGATGGCTCGCTGCCGCCGGTCCCGGCGATCCGGGCAACCCTCCGGCGGAGCCGGTGGGCTTCGAGCAGGAACCAGGCGCCGAGCCCGGCGGCGCTCACCGTGTACAGCCAGCCAGCGTAGGGGGCGAGCGCCAAGGTGGCCGCGACCATGACGTACGAGTAGATCAGGATCTTGCGGGCCACCACCGTGGGCGGCGCCACCACCGGCAGCATCGGCACGCTGGCCGCCGCGTAGTCGTCCCGGAACTTCATGGCCAGCGCCCAGAAGTGCGGGGGCGTCCAGAAGAAAATGACGGCGAACAGCACGACCGCCGGGAGGCTGACCGTCCCGGTCACCGCCGACCAGCCGACCAGGACGGGGAAGCACCCGGCCGCCCCCCCGATGACGATGTTGGACGGGGTGCGGCGCTTCAGCCCGATGGTGTAGATGAAGACGTAGAAGAGGATGGCGGCGTCGGCAAGCACGGCGGACAGCCAGTTCACCAGCGTGCCGAGGAGCACCGTCGACGCTGCCCCCAGCAGGATGCCGAAGACGAGCGCCTCGGCCGGCTTGATGACCGCCAGCGGCGTGGGCCTGGCCAGCGGGCGGCGTGAGGTGCGCCGCATTACGGCATCGATGTCACGGTCGAGGTAACAGTTGATGGTGTTCGCGCTCCCGGCCGCGAACGCGCCTCCGATCAGCGTAACGACGAGCAGGCGGACCGACGGCAGCCCCCGTTGCGCCAGCAGCATGGTGGGGATCGTCGTGACCAGCAGCAGCTCGATGATCCTCGGCTTGGTGAGCGCGAACAGCGAACGGGCGACGACGCGCACGGAACGGCGCCCCGCCAGGGCGGGGAGCGCGCTTGTCGTCGCAGGTGTCACCGCATGCCTTCCAAGCCGTCATGCTTGCCGTACCCGCCACCGTCCGGCGTCCCGCCCGCGCCCGGCGTTCCGCCATCACCCGGCATTCCGCCGCCCGCGATTCCGCCACCACCCGGCGTGCCACCGGCTGGTGGGGCCGCGGGCGGCGGGGGCGCCGACGGCGGCTGGGCCGCAGCGTGCCGCGGGGCACCGGCCGTATGCCTGCCGCCGGCGGGCACCAGGTCACGGTGCCCCGGGACGGTGTGCGGCCTCGTATACAAGAAGTACAGGATGGTCGCTACCACCACGAACAGCCCCACGGGAATCGCGAAGGTCATGATGGACCCGGCCAGGGTCCAGTCGCTGCCGAAGTCCGCAAGGATCAAATGCTGCACTCCAGCCTCCTGTTA
>DAITAE010000661.1:0-2534 GCA_036824445.1 Streptosporangiaceae bacterium
CCCAGGACCACAACCTGGTGCTCTAACCAACTGAGCTACGCCCACCATCGGCCCGGCTGCCCGGGCTGGATGAAGCATAGCGGCACACGGTCACTGGGCCGAACCGGATCCGGCCGCCTCCTGAGCGTCGGGCTCCCGGGTCTCCGGCTCGGTTCCGGTCGCGTAGCGCGCGGCGATCTGCCGCGCCCTTGCCGAGTCGGGGCCGGGCGGTGGCACGAACACCGCCTCGCGGTAGTAGCGCAGTTCCTGGATGCTCTCCCTGACATCGGCGAGCGCCCGGTGCCCGCCGTGCTTGGGCGGGCTGGCGAAGTACACGCGCGGGTACCAGCGCCGGGCCAGTTCCTTGATGCTGGAGACATCCACCATGCGGTAGTGCAGATAGGCGTCGAGCATGGGCATGTCCCGGGCGATGAAGGAACGGTCCGTGGCGATGGAGTTGCCGCACAACGGCACCTTCCTCGGCTCGGGTACGTGCCCGCGCACGTAGCCGAGCACTTGGTCCTGAGCCTCGGCCAGGGTCACGCCGGACGCCAGCTCGTCGAGCAGGCCCGAGGCGGTGTGCATTTCCCTGACCACGTCCAGCATGTGGTCGAGCGCCTCTGCGGGCGGCTTGATGACCAGGTCAATGCCCTCGTCAAGCACCGTCAGGTCGCCGTTGGTGACCAGGCAGGCGATCTCGATCAAAGCGTCGCGTTCGAGGTCGAGCCCGGTCATTTCGCAATCGATCCACACGAGCCGGTCGGTCATCATGCCAGCCTAGAGGCTTGGCGGAGGGCTCAGCCACAGTCACCGATCTTCCGGGCCGCGCCTGCGGCCCGCTCCCCGCGACGGGCGGCCCCGTGCTAGCCGGTACGGCGCCCGCTGCCGAGCGCGGAGATGTGGTCCGGCACCAGCGTGCCTGGGCGCAGGGCCGCGTCAGGTTCCGGTTCGCCGAACGTCACCGCGATGGGCACCACGCCGGCCCATACACCAGCCTCAAGATCGTCGGGATCGTCGGCCGGCGGGCCGGTGCGAACCTTGACCGAGGCCTCCGCGAGCGGCAGGGCCAGCACCGCCGTGGCGGCGAGTTCCTTGCGTGACGGCTCCCGCAGGCAGTCCCACCGGCCGGGGATCAGCTGCTGGGTGACAGCCCGCAGTGCCGCCAGTCGTTGGGCATGATCTGTGACGAGGGTGGCGACGCCGAACACAACGGCGCTGCGGTAGTTGACGGAATGGCTGAACGCCGCCCGGGCGCAGACCAGCCCGTCGAGGTGGGTGACTGCGACGCAGACCTGCTGGCCGTCGGCGGCCATGATGCTCCGGTTGGCTGACGATCCGTGCAGGTAGAGGGTGTCACCGCGGCGACCGTAGGCGGTGGGCAGCACCACCGGCGAGCCGCCCATCACGACTCCGAAGTGGCAGATCATCCCGGCGTCGAGCACATCGTAAAGCTCGGCCCGGTCGGTCCTGGCCCGCTCGGAGTGGCGGCGTATCCGGGTGCGCTCGGTCACTGACAGGGAAGAGGCGGCGTTCATGCTGGCCAGGCTACCGGCAAAGTGGTCTGATAGGAGTAGCCACTTTGCGAGGAGAATGGAAGACCACTTGGCGACATTGAGGCGCTCGGGCGTGGACCTGCCGCTCGCCGCGGAGCGGGCGGCCCCGGCGCCGCTCAGCGTCCAGATCGTGGGCCAGTTGCGGACCGCCATGTCCGATGGCCGGCTAGCGGCGGGCGAGCGGCTGCCGTCCACCCGCGCGCTCGCGACCACCCTCGGGGTCAGCCGGACGGTCGTGACCGGAGCGTACGCCCAGCTGTTCGCGGAGGGGTGGATCGAGGGCCGGCATGGCTCGGGCACCTATGTCGCCGACGGCGCTAGCCGGGCGGGCGCGGGAGACGCGAAGGACGCGCGGACGGCCGGTGCCTGGGCCGGCCGGCCACGGGCGGGGGAGCCGGCGGGCCCGGCTGGCCGGCTGATCGAGCTGCGGCCGGGCATCCCCTGGGTGGCCGGCATCGACCGCGCGGCGTGGCGGCGGGCCTGGCGCAGCGCCAGCACCGAGGCGCCCGCGGCCGCCGCGGAGCCGCAGGGCAGCCCCGCGCTCCGTGAGGCACTCACCGGTTACCTGCGGCGCAGCCGGGCCGTCCGCTGCGCGCCCGAGCAGATCATGGTCACCCGCGGCGTGGCAGGCAGCCTCGGGCTGATCGCGGCCGCGCTGCTGCGGCCAGGTGACGAGGTCGGGGTGGAGGAGCCCGGGTACCCGGCCGCACGCGCGGTGTTCGCCGCCCACGGGGCCAGCCTCGTCCCCTGCCCGGTGGATGCCGACGGCCTGATCATCAGCGCACTCCCGGCCGGGCTGCGGATGATCTACATCACCCCCGCCCACCAGTACCCGCTCGGCGGCCGGCTTCCGGTTCCGCGCCGGCGAGCGCTGATCGCCTGGGCGCGCGCGACCGGGGCGCTGATCGTCGAAGACGACTACGACGGTGAGTTCCGGTATGACGTCGGCCCTCTGCCGGCCTTGTTCGGGATGGACCCCGGCGTCGTGGTGTACCTGGGCAC
>DAITAE010000136.1:0-9366 GCA_036824445.1 Streptosporangiaceae bacterium
ACG
This sequence comes from Streptosporangiaceae bacterium, assembly GCA_036824445.1. GTDB lineage: Bacteria > Actinomycetota > Actinomycetes > Streptosporangiales > Streptosporangiaceae > UBA9676. The sequence continues at coordinate 4 of DAITAE010000136.1, forward strand.
GAATCGTCACCCCGTCCAGCTGACCAGCCGCGCGCCGGCGGCGGCGCCGCATCTCACCGGGCCGCCCGTACCAGTGACAATTGGCTCAACGGCGGTGCCGCGGGATCCGTTGTGCAGGAAAGGAAGCCGATGCCTCGGAGGTGCGCGTCACCGGCGTTCGGCGCTGCGCCAGATGGGCGCCGTCAGGCAGGTGGGGCCCCCGTCGCCCTTGAGCGAGATCTCCGAGCCGTCGTACCCGTGCACCTGGCAGCCGGCCGCCTCGAGCGCGGCGCGGGTCCGCGGATTGCCGTTCACCATGAGCACACGCCGTGGCTCGACCGCCAGCACGTTGCAGCCCATCGTCTGGTACTCGTCGGCGTCGACGGGCACCACCCGAACCCCTCGCTCGGCGAGCGTCTGCATCAGCGCGACCGGCGCCAGCGGCGGGTAGACCACGGCAAGATCGTCCGCGACCGGTGAAATCAGCGACATCAGGTGCAGCACGTGCCCTGGCCCGCGGTCGTGCGGGAGGTCGACCGGCTCCAGGCCGGTGCCCTCGGCCGCGAGGATCTGCGCAAGCTGGCGCAGGCCCTCGGCGTTCGTTCGGTAGCTGCGGCCGCCGATCATGGTGCGCTCGTCCAGCCAGATGAAATCGCCGCCGTCCGCCCGCGCGGCCCCGGTCAGCCGCGCCACCACCGGGACACCCGCGGCCCCCAGCGCGGCGCCCAGCAGCGCCGGTTCCGCAACGCGGGCCGGCTTGGCCATCTGGAACAGCACCGCGCCCGCGCCGGTCACCAGCCCGGGATCCCGGACATAGGTGGCATCGACCATGCCGTCGGCGGCCGGCGCGACCTCGACCTCGCAGCCCAGAGCGGTGAGCAGCTGACCGAACGCCTCGTGCTGGCGGGCCAGCAGGCCGGGATCGGGCGCCCGCCAGTCCGCGGCGGCGAAGTCGCCGGTGACCGCCGGGCGGCGGAGCAGGACACGGCGCAGCCGAGCGGACATGGACCGCACCCCGAAGCGCGGCCCGGCCGCGGTCCCTGCGGCCCCGCCGGTGCCTCCAGCGACCAAGCGAGCCCTTCCCTCCCGTTCGCGGCGTGTCCTGCACGTGAGCACTCTTACGCAAGCACTCTTTGCCCCGGTTGTCATGCCTTCGCAGCGACGTTCGGCAGGGCCGGGCCGCGGCTCCCGCGGGCGCGGGCCGTCGGGACGGCCCGGCCGGTACTGGCGAAGCCTTGCGCGTGCCTGTCCTACCATGGGCGTTTCCGGCGAGGCAGGCCATGATGGAGGAGGGGTCGGAAGTGACAGGCACAATCGCCCCACTGGACGACGTGAGCCGATGGGCTCGCGGCGACCTGCTGGTGATCGTGCTGCTGGTGCTGGGCGCGATTCTGCTCACCCGGATGGCGGACTGGCTGCGCGAAAAGATCATCGCGCACATCGACGCTGGGGCGCGCGAGACTGATGAGCTGGTCCGCTCCGAGGCATCCAAACACCGCCAGGTCATCGCGCAGGTCGTCACCTGGGGGGCGCTGGCGGTCATTTACGTCGTCACCGCCGTGCTGATCGTGCAGCGGCTCGGCGTGCCCCTCGCGGGCCTGGTCGCGCCGGCCGCCCTGCTCAGCGCCGCCCTGGGTTTCGGCCTGCAGCGATTTGTCCAGGACATCGGCGCCGGGTTCTTCATCACGGGGGAGCGGCAGTACGGCTTCGGCGACGTCATCACGATCGCGACCGCCGGTGTGCAGCAGCCGGTCACCGGGACCGTCGAGGACGTCACCCTCCGGGTCACCCGCCTCCGCACGGTCAGCGGCGAGGTCATCACCACACCGAACGGCCAGATCGTTCAGGTCACCAACCTGTCGCGCGACTGGGCGCGAGCCGTCATCGACGTGCCGGTCCCGGCCACGATCGACGTCAGCCACGTCACTGAGATCCTCCGGCGGGTCGGCGAGGAGGCGTACAGCGACGACAGGCTGCGCAAGATGCTGCTGGACCCGCCCACCGTCATGGGCGTGGAGAAGATCGAGGTCGACACGTTCTCGGTGCGGATGGTGGCGCGGACGCTGCCCGGCATCCAGTTCGAGGTCGGCCGTGAGCTTCGCGCGCGGGTCGCGTCGGCCTTCCGCCGTGAGGGCATCATCGTCGCCGCCGAGCTCAACACGGGCCGGGCGACCGGAGGCGCCTCATGAGCCGCAGGCCCCGCACATCCACCATCGTGCTGACCGCGCTGTTCCTGGCCGTGTTCGCCCTCTACATATGGGTGCGTCCGCCAACCCACTCGACGGGGTCGGCCACGCCGGCCGGGAACTCTCATCCGGCACCCAGCCACACGCGGTCACCCAGCCCGTCCCCGACGCCGCGGCACCGGAGTCCGTCACCCACGCCGTCTACCTCGAGCCCGTCACCGTCCCCGGCGTCGTCCAGGCACAGCCCGTCGCCCTCGGCGACGTCGCCGGCGCCGGCATCGAGCCCGCCGGCCTCCTCTTCACCGCCTGCGACGTCTGGCCCGGCCGCAACGCCGTAGAGTCACCGGCGTGATCAGCTGGGATCACTCGTCCGGGATGGGGCCGCGCCGATGGCGATCTTTGTTCTGGTTCACGGCGCGTGGAGCGGCGCGCACGGCTTCCGCAAGGTCCGCGGCCCGCTCCGGGCCGCGGGCCATGAGGTTTTCACGCCAAGCCTGACCGGTATTGGTGAGCGCGCTCACCTCACGAGTCCGCAGGTCGACCTGACGACCCACATCACCGATGTCGTCAACACCGTCCTTTACGAGGATCTTCGCGGCATCGTGCTCCTCGGTTTCTCGTACGGGGGGTTCGTGGTCACCGGGGCGCTGGAGCACATCGGCGACCGGGTCCGGCACCTGGTCTACCTCGACGCCTTCGTCCCCGGTGATGGCGACCGGGTGGACGCGATGCTCGGCGCCACGGCCGGCTCCGGCGCGATCGGGGTCGGCGGCGACTGGCTGGTGCCGCCGCAGCCCCGCGAGTTCGACGACCCGGCCGAGGCGGCGTGGGCCAGCGCGCGGCGCACGTCACAGCCGGTGGGCTGTTTCACCGAGCCGGTCCGGCTGGTGCGCCCGCTGGAGGACTACCCGTTCACGCGCACCTACATCAAGGCGACGGGGGAGCCCCGGCCGCGGCCCGGCGGGCCGTTCTGGGCCGCCGCCGACCGGGCCAGGCGCTCGCCGGCCTGGCGCTACCGGGAGATCGCCACCGGCCACATGATTGCCAGCAACAGGCCCGGGGACCTGGCCCGGCTCCTGCTGGAGCTGACCTGACGGCCCCCGGACGCGGGCGGCTGGGGCGGCTGCCGCGGACCGGTGTGGCTGCCGGGCGCCGCAGGCCCAGGACCGCAGCGAACACCGACAAGCCCGGAACCTCGCTCGCGGCGACCACGGTCGCACCGGCCGCGGCCGCCAGCCCGGCAAGGGCGGCGGCCAGCACCCGGTTGCGGCGCCGGGGCGGCGGCAACAGCGCCACCCGCACCGCACCTGCGGCGAACCGCCACCTGCGCCCGTGGCCGTGGATCTGGGCCAGCTCGGCGGCCATCGCCCGCCCCCAGTCCCGGCGGTGCTCCGGAAGCAGGCCCGCCGCGACGGCAACGATCCGCGCGGGCGCATCGCTGCCGCCACCCCCGCGGAGCAGCCAGAGCAGGCCGGCCACCAGCAGGACGGCGAGCACCACGAGGACCTGCATCACGCGCCCTCGAGCCGCGGCCGGGGCCGCCGCGCCGTCGTGGTGGGCGCGGCCGAATTGGCGTAGGCGCGGCCGGCGGCGGTGAGCCGGTACAGGTGCCGGGCAGGCCTGCCGGGTGCCCGCTCGGTCTCCCAGCTCGTCTCCAGCAGCCCCCGGTCAGCGAGGCGGATCAGGATCGGGTACATGGACCCGGCCTGCATACCGAGCTCGGCGCACAGGTCGTACCCATGGCGCCAGCGGCGGGGGTCCTCGGCGAGGGCCAGCAGGACCGCCAGGGTTTGCGCGGACGGTCGGCGGGCACGCGTCATGCTATAACTCTATATAGCAAGAGTTTTCGAGCGCAAGCCGCACCCATGGCTACCCGCGACCTGCGCTGCGGCAGGAGAGGGCCAGCCTTCCGATACCACTGGGCGCCAGGCGGTTCCGGCTGGACAATGGTGTCCGCCGGCTGTTGAGCCACTTAGGGAGGAGCGGACCATGAGTGACCAAGCAGCGACGCCAGGCGGTTCCGGCGACGAGCGGAACGGGACTCCGGACACGCTCGACGACGACCGCGAGGCTGCGATGATGCGGGATGTGCTTCGCGCGCAGGAGCAGCACCGGGAAGGCGGGGTCGAGCCCGGGCTTGACCCCGCAGCCGGAGAGCCCGAGCCGGACGCCTGACCCGCGCTGGCCCGCAGCCCTGCCTGACCGGCCGGGTCAGCCGCGCGCGGGCTCAAGCCCGGCCTCGCCGCACTCGCTCGCGGAGGCGCGGCTGGCCGGGCGCGGCCGCGGTGAACGGAGGCCGGTCAGGGCGACGGCCAGCCCGGCGACGGCGACGCCGGTGATCACGTAGAGGGCGGGCCGGTATGCCGCCAGCGTGTGCGCCGAGACCACCTGGTTCGCCCCGCGGGCGTCGATCACCGCGGTCACGGCCGCGAGCACCATCGCCCCCCCAACCTGGAACGAGGTCTGCAGGATGCCGGAGGCAAGGCCCTGCTCGTGATCCGCGACTCCCGCGGTCGCCTGGACGTTCAGCGACGAGAAGCCCAGGCCGAAAGCGGCGCCGATCAGCAGCAGCGAGGGCAGGATCACGGTGGGATAGTCCGGAGCCGGGCCGATTCGCAGGAACAGCACGTACCCGGCGGTCAGGCAGGCGAAGCCGGCCGCGACCACCCGGGCCGGGCCGAACCGGTCGAGCACCGGCCCGACCCGTGGGGATGCGGCGGCAACCAGGACCCCGGCCGGCAGGAAGGCCAGCGCGGTCGCCAGCGCTGACCAGCCCGCCATGATCTGGAGGTACTGGGTGATGAGGAACTGGAAGGAGACGTACGACCCGAAGAGCACCATGGCGCCGATGTTCGCGCGGGTCAGCGTCTGTGAGCGGAAGATGCCCAGACGTACCAGAGGGTCACGGCTGTGCCGCTCGATCGCGACGAACGCGCCGAGCAGTGCCGCGGCTACGGCGAAGGACATCAGCGTCCGCGGCGATCCCCAGCCGGCCTGCGGCGCGCCGACGACCGCGTACACGAGCAGCAGCATCCCCGCGGTCACGGCCACCGCGCCCGGCAGGTCGAAACGTCTGCCGTCGCGGCTCGCCCGGTCGCCGGGCGGGATCAGCCGGATGGCGGCGACCAGGATCACCGCCGCGACCGGTCCGGGCAGCATCAGCGTCCACCGCCAGCTGATCTCGGTGACCAGCCCCGACAGGACCAGGCCGAGCGAGAAGCCGGCGGCGCCGAACGCGGAGTAGACGCTCAGCGCGCGGTTCCTGGCCGGCCCCTCGGAGAACGTGGTGGTAATGATCGATAGCCCGGCTGGCGCGGTGAACGCCGCCGCGACCCCCTTGACGAAACGGGCGGCAATGAGCAGGGCGCCGGTGCTGACCAGGCCGCCGAGCAGCGAGGCCACCGCGAAGACGGCGAGCGCAGCCAGGAAGACGCGGCGCCGGCCGAGCAGGTCAGCGGCGCGGCCGCCAAGCAGCAGCAGCCCGCCATAGCCGAGCACGTATCCGCTGACCACCCATTGCAGCGAGGCGGTGGACAGCCCGAGGTCAGCGCGGATGGACGGCAGGGCCACGCCAACCATCGAGACGTCAAGCGCGTCGAGGAACAGGGCGCCGCACACCACCACGAGAAGCCCCCACAGGCGAGGGCTCCAGCTGCCGCCGGTGCCGTACCGGGATCCGGTTCCATGCAGGGAGGTTGCCGAGGCCATAGCCGCGACTATATGTATGCGCAAGCAGTAGTTGCAACTGCATTTAATGCACTTGCAACTATCGCCCGGCCGGCGCTACACTTCGGCCGTGAGTCAGCAGGAGGCCGGTGGCGGCGTGGCCGATCCCGGGGTGGCCCGGGCGGACGAGCTCCCGGAGGTCGTGAGCGTGTGGCGCGCGCTCGTGGCGACCCACGCCGTGGTGAGCGCGGCATTGGAACGGGACCTCGGCGAGCGGCACGGGCTGGGCGTCAGCGAGTTCGAGGTCCTGGAGCGCCTGGCCGAGGACGCGGAGCACAAGTTCCGGGTCCAGGAGCTGGCCGAATCCGTGCACCTGAGCCAGAGCGCGCTGTCTCGGATGATCGGCAAGCTGGAGCAGCACGGCCTGGTCCAGCGCTCCCTGTGTGACCTGGACCGGCGCGGGATCTACGTCTGCCTCACCGAGGCCGGGCGGCGCCGTTACGCCGAAGCGCTGCCGACCCAGCGCGCCGTCCTCGCCGCCATGCTGGATCGCGGGCGTCGCCGCGGCCCGGCCGCATAGCGGCCCGCACGCGTGGTGGTCAATGCGCTCGCGTTGAGCGGGCGGCCGCGAGCGGCGGTCCCGGCGGTGAGCCGAGCTCTCACCGTCACGCCGAGGCGGCCAGCAGCGCCTCTCCCTCGCGGGCGAAACGCGTGGCGCCCACCGAGCGGAAAAAACTGAGCGCACGCTGGAGCTGGTCATCGGCCTCGGCCTGTCGGCCGGCCTTGACGAGCTCCTCGGCGGCGCGGAGTCTCGCGAGCGCGCCCGACCGGGCTGCGCCCATCGAGTCGAGTGAGTCGGCCGCCCGCACGAACTGCTGGTCGATCAGCGCGCGGGCGACATCGAACCAGGGGGAGTTTTGTGCGTTTCCGAGCCATCGCCGCGCTTCGTCACGACGGCCGAGGATCTCGGCGGCGAGCACACCGTCCGTGAATGACTCAAAGAGATTACTCAGGTCGGCGGTCCCGGCGGCGAAAAGCTCCCCGAGGATCCGCTGGCTTTCCTCGGCCCGGCCGGCGGCGGCGAGCACATACGCGGAAACGGCCAACGCCGGCTTCAAGACCTGCGGATCCTTGGCCTGCCGGGCGCTGATAAGCAGCTCAGCCTGGTCTTCGAGGGCCGCTTCCATCTCATCGCGGGCCAGCCGCATCCAGGAACGAGCGCCCCGGATGTAGGTGTCGTAATAGTGCGGTCCGAGCGAGGCGGACTCGGCCAGGAACTCGTCCGCGGCACGTGCGCACTGGTCCCAGTCCCCTAGCTCGAACCACAAGCCGATAAGGGCACCGCCCGTCCAGCGCAGCATGGCTTTGGTGCCGATCCGCTGTGCCAGCTTCTCCGCCTCGAGCGCGAGGCGGAGACCCTCAGCAAGGTCGCCGGCCGCGCTCTCGGCGGTATGGGAGAGGTTCGAGTAGCCGCGAACCGCCGCAGTGGGGAAGTTGCCGGCGAGCGCGATCTCAAGTCCGCGCTTGACATCTGCCGTGCCCTGCGGATCGCCCGCGAGGGTGCGGCCCATCCCGATGGTGATGAGAACGTTTGCCCGGACCTCGTCGAGTCCGAGCGCCTCTGCCAGCTCCATGGCTTCCAGCCCGGTCTGGAGATCGAATTCGTCAGCGAGCATGCGGTAACGCGCGAGCTCGCTCAGTACGTACGCCTTACCCGCCGAGGCCGGTTCGTCGCGGACGAGTGCCTGTGCCCGCCCGAGATGCTCGAAAGCACGGTCGCGGTGCCCCTTGAGCCACCAGAGTTCGCCCAGGCGGGCATCGGTCTCGGCGGCCCTTGCACGGTCGCCAACATCGAGCAGCGCCAAGCGCGCCTGATCAAGGGCAATGCCGTCGCCGTCCTCACCCGCACCGCCGAGCGCCAGCGCCAGCTGGAACAGCAGGCCGGCCCGCTCTTTCCGCGCGTGTTCCGGCCAAAGCCCGAGGGCTGCCCGGTAGTAGCCGATGGCCGCCGCGAAGGAGTTGAGGGCGAAGGCGCGGTCGCCGGCGCGTTGCAGCGCGGGCCGCGCCCGGGGCGCCAGGGCCGCCGCATCCTGGTCTGCGGCGCGGGACAGTTCCAGCGCGCTCAGGTAGTGGTACGCGAGCATCTCGGCCTGGTCCTCGGGCCGGGCCAAAGACTCGATCCAGCCGGCGGCATGGACATGCTTGCCCGCTCGGGCGGTACGGGGGATCTGCCCGTAGGCGACGTCGCGCAACAGCACGTGCGCGAACGCGTACTGCATTTCGCCGGCCACTGACGAGCGGCGCTCGCGGCGGACGAACTGCTTGCGTTCCAGGGCATGCAGATGCTCCTCGAGCTCAACGCGGCTGGCGTCGCCGCCGAGCGCGGCTACCGCCCCGGGCCAGAAGACCTTCCCGATCACCGCCGCGTCCTGGAGCAGCCGCTTCTCCGGTGGCGCCAGCAGATCCAGCCGCGCGCCGACGATGGCCTGGATCGATTCCGGCAACGGCAGCTCGCCGTCAGCCCCATGTTCGGCAAGCATCTGCACGTACTGTTCGGCGAACAACGGATTGCCACCCGCGTGGACCAGCAGCAGCGTCTGTTGGCCCGCCTCGAGCACGGGACGGCCGAGCAGCGAGCCAATCAGCCGCGCGGTGTCGACGTCGGACAACGGAACCAGCGACAGTGTGATCGCGTTCGGCTTGCCACCGCCCCAGCCCGGCCGTCGCGCCAGCAGCTCAGGCCGGGCCGAGCTGACCACCAGCAGCGACACCTCGCCCGCCCAGTCCGTCAGGTAGTCGACGAAGTCGAGCAGCCCATCATCGGCCCAGTGCAGGTCCTCGAACACCAGCACCAGCGGCCGCTGCTCGGCCAGGGCCTCGAAGAAATGCCGCCAGGCCGCGAACACCTCGCCGCGGCGGTCGCCACCGATCGACACGCCGCCGCCCCCCAGGCCCGCCAGCGCGCCCAGGTGCCGGCGGACCCAGTCCGCGTCCGGCGTGCCGGAAACCAGGTCCGCCGTCATCGCAGCCAGCTTGGCCTCGGCCTCGTCCGAGGTATCGCTTTCCAGGATGCCCGCCTGCGCCTTCACCATCTCCGCGAGCGCCCAGAAGCTCACCCCCTCGCCGTAGGGAAGCGAACGTCCCTGCCGCCAGGAGATCAGGTGAGGCTCCGCGTCGGCGATCCGCGACAGCTCATACAGCAGCCGGGACTTGCCGATGCCCGGCACGCCGACCAGCGTCACCAGCTGCGGTGTCCGCTCAGCCTGGACCCGGGCGAGAGCGTCGCGCAGCACGTGGAGTTCCCGTTCCCGGCCCACAAGGGCCGCCCTCTGCTGGTATGGGACCTCCACGCCGGACCGGGCGCGCGCCTGCTTCGCCTCCCAGACAGCGACGCGCCCCTTCTTGCCCTTCGCCGCCACCGGTTCGGCTGCGCGGTAGTCGATCACCGTCTGTGTCGCCCGGAAGGTGCGCTCGCCGACCAGGATCCCGTTCACCGGCGCGGCCGCCTGCAGCCGCGCCGCCGTGTTCACCA
>DAITAE010000137.1:0-9348 GCA_036824445.1 Streptosporangiaceae bacterium
AGCTTGCCGAGGTTCACCCCCAGCACCGGCGCGCGCTGCCCGTCGGCCAGCCGCATGGCGCGCAGCATCGTGCCGTCCCCGCCGAGACTGACCACCAGGTCCGCACGCCGGCCGAGTTCGGCGGCCGTGACCGCGACCGCGGCGCAGTTCAGCCGTTCGATCTCCGCGTCGATGCCCAGCACCTCGGCACGTTTGCGCGCAGCCCAGTCCAGGACGGCGGCCACCGCCGCGGCGGAATCTCGCGCGGGGTGCAGGACAAGGCCAATGGACTTCATCTCAGAAGTGCTCCGCGCGCTGCCCACGGCTGGATCGCATGGCCCTAAGCTACCTGGCTGACTCTCCCCGTAACCATCAGTCCAGGTGCCCGGGCTCGCTACCGTGAGCTTGTGAAGCCTTTCCTGCTGCTGGCCATTCGCGCGGAGGATGCGGCGGCGGACAACGAGTACGAGTCGTTTCTGGCCTTCAGCGGGCTGGACGAGCGCGACCTGCGCCGGATCCGGCTGGAGCAGCGCGCGCTGGGGGACGTCGACCTGCGGGACTGGTCCGGGATCCTGCTCGGCGGCGGGCCGTTCAACTCCAGCGACCCGGAGGCGTCGAAGTCCCCGGTGCAGCGGCGGGTCGAGGCGGACCTGCGCGGGCTGCTCGAAAGGGTGGTCGACGCGGACTTCCCGTTCCTCGGGGCCTGCTACGGCATCGGCACGCTCGGCAGCCACATCGGGGCCGTGGTGGACCGGCGGTACGCCGAGCCGGTCGGTTCCGTCTCGGTCACGCTTACCAGCGAAGGCCAGCGGGACCCGCTGCTGGGCGGTCTGCCCGCCACGTTCGACGCGTTCGTCGGCCACAAGGAGGCGCTCAGCCGCCTTCCGGACCACGCTGTCCTGCTGGCCAGCTCCGCCACGTGCCCGGTGCAGGCGTTCCGGATCGGCTGCCACGTCTACGCCACCCAGTTCCATCCCGAGCTGGACGCGGCCGGCCTGTGCACCCGGATCGACGTGTACAAGCACGCCGGCTACTTCGAGCCCGAACAGGCTACCGAGCTCAAGGCGCTGGCCTACCGCAGCAAGGTCGTCCACCCGCCCGCCATCGTGCGCCGGTTCGTCCAGCTCTTCAGCGGCGCGGTTCCCGTGGCGTCCGGTTCCACCTGACGATCGGCTCGGACCGACGCTGGGCCCGCCCGTCAGCCCGGGCGCTCTTCCACGGGTATTCCCAGGGCGTGGAGCAGCTCGCTCAGGCTGGCGAACGTGGCATCCTCCGGCAGCGGAGACACCAGGTCCAGCAGCCGCTGCTCTGCCTGGTGTGACGCCAGGATCTCGAGCAGCCGGGCCCTGGTCGCCGGGAACGCGGTGCGGTCCAGGTGACGGGCCAGGTCGCTGCGCAGCTCGATGGTCTCCCAGCTCTCCCCCGGCGGGGTGCCCCCCGGCCTCCCCTCCGGCGCCCAGGTCGCCTCCGGCTCGTCCTCGGCCGGCGGTTCGGGCTCCAGCCATTCCTCGGCCCGGGTTGCCCGGTGGGCCTGCAACTCGCTGCGGACCTCGCGCTTGAGCGCGTCGTCCTCGCGCGGTCCGTGCGTTCCGCCCGTCTGCTCGCTCATCGGCATGCCTCACTTATGCGGAGGGCCAGAGGCTAGGCCCTGGCCCGGATGGTGGCCAACCACCGATCTTGCCGCTGGCCGCGCCGGGGAAACATCCCGGCGGCAAAGAACGGCCCGGCGGCCGGGGCTGCCGGGGCCGCAGTCGCGGCGGGGGGGCGCGCAGCCGACCGGCGGCGGGGTGCGCAACGACCGGCGGCGGGGGGCGTGCAGCGACCGGCTGCGGGTGCGGGCAGCGGCCGTGCCCGGGACGCCTTGTGGCAGGCTAGCGGTGGGCCCGTCGGCCCGGGCCGGGTAAACCGGCTGGCTGCACCCGGCGAGGAGGCGACGCTGGTGAACCTGGGTTTCTTGCGGCCGCTGTACGACGAGATCGGGGACTACGTGTCCGTGTACCTGGACACGGACCGGGCTCACGAGAACGCGCTGACGGCCATCGAGCTTCGGTGGCGTGCGGCCAGGCAGCGGCTGGCCGAGGCGGGGGCGAGTCCGGCCTCGCTCGACGCGGCCGCAGCGGTGGCCGGTGGCCCCGGCGAGGCGGCCCGGGGCCACGCGGTGTTCGCGCGGAACGGCGCCGTCGCCTTCACCGGCGCCCTGGACGCGCCGCCACGGCGGGAGATCGCGCGGCTGGCGCCGTTGCCGCACATCATGCCGCTGCTTGCCCAGCGCCGCCCGCCCATTCCGCACGTGCGGGTGAGCGCGACCCGGGCCGGCGGCGAGATCGTCGCCGTCGGCGGCAGCGGCGGTGGGTGGCGCGACTGGGTCGCGGGCGGCCAGTGGCCGGTGCATAAGACGTCGGTCGGTGGCTGGTCGCAGGACCGGTACCAGCGCAGTGTCGAGGAGGCCTGGGACGAGAACGCCAAGGCGCTGGCCGCCGAGGTGGTCGCGGCGGCGGACCGGATCGGTGCCCAGCACGTCGTGGTCGCCGGCGACGTCCGGGCGCGCGCGCTGCTGCTCGGGCACTTGAGCACGCCGCTGCGGGAGTCCGCCGCCGTGGTCGAGGAGGAGGTGAGCGCGGACAGTCCGGCGATGGCCGGGGCCGCGAACCGGGCGCTCGCGGAGTGGGCCGGCCGCCACACGCGGGAGCGCTTCGATGACTGGCGGGCGAAGCTCGCCCACGGCCTGGCCGTCGAGGGCCTGGCGCGGACCATGGCCGCGTTCCGCGACGGTCAGGTCTCCGACCTGTTCCTCGCCGACGACCCGTCCTCTACCGCGTCCGCGTGGATCGGACCCGCCGGCAGCGACCTCGCCGCCTCCGAGGAAGAACTGCTGGAACGGGCGGTGCCCACGCCGGTCGCCGACCGCGCCGACGCGGCCCTGGTGCGCGCGGTGGTCCACACCGATGCCAATCTGCATTTCTTGCCGGGGGATCTCGTGGAGGGCGGCGACCCGGCGGCATACGGCGGCATCGCCCGCCCGCGGGACGGGGTGTGCGCCACGCTTCGCTTCTCGCTGGAGGCCGCCGACGGCACCTGATCGGTGCCTCGGCCGCGGTGATCTACCTCCGCCCGTGCGGGAGGTATCCGGGCTGCCAGCCGCGGCGTATCCGCCGGTAGTACCGGCCCGCGGCGAACGCCCCGATCAAGCAGCTTACGAGCCAGAACACCAGCATCAGCTTCAGGAACAACCAGCCGCCGCCGGGGATGATCACCGCCGCGAGCAGCGCGAACAGCACCAACGGCAGTATCGGCGGGCCGTGGCGGTAGACGATCCTGGGGGGCCCAGCCCACTGAGGGTTCGGCGCCGCTCTGGCCGGCACGGGCTCGGGCTGGGGCAGGTCTGCCATCACGTGGCGCAGGTCACCGAAGGTCTTCGCGCTCAGCGCCGCCGAGATTCGCTCGTCAAGTTCCTCCTGGGTGAGCCGGCCCTCCGCGAAATGATCGCGCAGCCGGGCGGCGACGCGGTCCCGGTCGGCGTCGGAAGCGCGAATCCGATCGTCCATCGCTTGTCTCGCCTTCTACTGTTCGTCGTGCTCGCCGGGAACGTCGCCGGCCAGGATCTTGTACATCCTGCTCCGGGTGCGTTCCAGCAGTTGCTCGGCGGCATGGACCTGCTCGGGGGTGCCGGCGTGAGCCATCTGCACGATGCTGCCGCCCAGCTGCGCGGCCTGGACGAACAGGCCAGGTACCTGCCCGGGCTCGTCCTGTGTCATCGACTCCCACGCCGCGCGTGCCTTCTCAGGGTTCTCCTCGACGTACCGGCGTCCGGCGTCGGTGAGGCTGAACGTGCGCCGGCCGCCAGACTCCTCGGCTTCGACCAGGCCCTCGTCGGCGAGCTGCTGCAGCGCCGGGTAGACCGCGCCGGGGCTGGGCCGCCAGGCGCCGCCGCTGCGCTCCTCGATCTCGGACATGATCTGGTACCCGTTGTGCGGGCCTTCGCGCAGCAGGGCCAGGATCGCGGCACGCACATCGCCGCGGCCGGCCTTCGGCCCGCGTGCCGAGCCCGGCGGGCCGGGCCACCAGGCGCCCCACGGCCCGCCGAAGCCACCCGGCCCGCCCGGGCCGGGTGGCCATTCCTTGGCGCCTTTCGGCCGCCCGAAGCCCCGCTCCCACGGCCCGCCGCGCCAGCCCGGGCCATGCCCGCGCGACATCCCGCCGACGGCGCCCTGGATGTGACCCAGCAGGCGGGCGACGGAACCGAATATCTCAAAGAGACGGGGATCGAAGTCCCCGGCCGCTGAACCTGCCACCGGCATTCCACGCTCCCAGCGAGCCACTCACGATACGATCACGATATATCGTCAGCGTACAACGTCGGCCCTTCGGCCGCAAGACACAGCGTATTTGCTCTCGTGGCCGTCCGGCGAACGTTACCCGAACGGTGCGGGTGTTACCTTCATGACTCCAGTACACCTGAGCGCAACATCCGGGGGATCTACATGAACGTCACATCAGCCGGCATCGCCAGGGCGTGTGGCTGAGATGCCGAGGTCACAGGCCGTTCTGTTCGCGATCGATGACGACGTCGGCGTGGTAGCCGCGCTCCAGGACGATCTCACCCGGCGGTTCGGCGGGGACTTCCGCGTCATCGGCGAGTCGTCGGCCGCCGCGGGACTGGCGACGCTGCGTGGACTCGCCGACGAGCGCGTACCCGTCGCCCTGCTCATCGTCGACCACGACATGGCCGAGATGCCAGGGGTCGACTTCCTCGCCCGCGCCCATGACATGCACCCGCTTGCCAAGCGGGTGCTGCTGGTGGAGCGCGACTACTCGGTGCGGAGCCCGGTCATCCAGGCCATGACGCTCGGTCAGGCCGACTACTACATCAGCAAGCCGTGGATGCTCGAACAGGATCTCTACCGGATCGTCAGCGGGTTCCTGGCCGGGTGGGCCAAGGATCGCCAGGCCGGCTTCGCGCTGTTCCACGTCATCGGGAGGGTCCAGGACCGCGGCACGTACGAGCTACGGGAGCTGCTCACCCGGTTCGGCGTGCCGTTCGAGTTCCGCGCAGCGTACGACAGGCGGGGCCGCAAGCTGCTCGCCAGCAGGGGCCTGGATGGATCACGCCTGCCGGTCGTGATCCGCCACGACGACTACACGATGGTCCAGCCGACGCCCGCCCAGGTCATCGCGGCAACCGGCGGGACCACCTGCAACGACGTCGACGAATGCGACCTCGCCATCGTGGGGGCGGGCCCGGCCGGCCTCGCCGCCGCCGTGTACGCGGCGTCCGAGGGCCTGCGGACGGTCGTGCTGGAGGAGACCGTATCCGGCGGCCAGGCGGGAAACAGCCCGATGATCCGGAACTACCCGGGCTTCCCACAGGGCGTCAGCGGGCACGAGCTCACGCGGCAGGCCTGCGAGCAGGCCTGGATGTTCGGCGCGCACATGGTGTTCGCCCAGCCGACCGTCGGCCTGGAGTGCCGCGACGGTGAGCACTTGGTGCGCCTCACCGACGGCCAGCGGATAGCGGCTGGGGCGGTCATCGCCGCGCCCGGCATTGCGTGGCGCCGTCTCGGTGTGCCCCAGCTCGAGGAGCTGGTCGGCTCCGGCGTCTTCTACGGCGCGGCCGGGAGCGAGCTGCGGGCGATGGAAGGCCACGACGTCTTCGTGGTGGGGGCGGGGAACTCGGCCGGCCAGACCACGCTGCACCTTGCGCGGTACGCCCGGCGGGTGACGATGCTGGTACGGGGGGACAGCCTGGAGCGCACGATGTCGGACTACCTCACCCGGGAGATCAAAGCCACCGCCAACGTCGCGGTGCGGCTGCACACCGAGGTCACCGAGGGCCACGGATCTGGTCACCTCGAGGCACTCACCCTGCATGACAAGCTGGGAGACCGGACCGAGCAGGTCCCGGCGGCGGCGCTCTTCGTGCTGATCGGCGGTGAGCCCCGCACGCAATGGCTGCCCGAGGCCATCCAGCGCAGGCACGGCTACATCCTGACCGGGCGCGACGTCGTGCGGGGCGGTTCGCACTCGTCGCGGTGGCCGCTCGATCGGGCGCCCCTCCCGCTCGAGACCTCTATGCCCGGCGTCTTCGCCGCCGGAGACGCCCGCTACCGTTCGATCAAGCGGGTCGCCTCCGCGGTCGGCGACGGGGCGACGGCGGTGCGCCTCGTCCACGAGTACCTCGGCGCGGGGCAGCCGGGCGAACCGCCGCCGGACGAGGATGACGAGGACGACGAAGACCGCAAGTAAGGCCATCACGCCCGCGGCGATCCGGTCGCCGGCCCGGGCTGGAACACCTCGCGGGCTGTCGCTTAACCCGGCACGTCCAGTGATGGGTTGACGTCGAAGAAACCGAACGGCTGGAGGGTGAAGCCGATCCGCTCGACCGGCATGACCGGCCAGTCCTCCGGCCGCGGGATGTGATGGCTGCCGAGGGTGTACCACAGCACGATGTCGGTGTTCTCGATGGGCCGGTCCGCCTTGGTCCACTCGGGCAGGCCGGCCCCTCCGGGATGCTGGTTCGGGTACTCGCCGGCCGGGAACCGCTCGCCCGCGGCGAACGGGGTCACCCACAGGTGCCTGGTCATGAACGCGCCGCGGCGGATGACCGACGACTCCTCGTGCGCGAACGGGAGGACGTTGCCGTGCGGCACCAGCCGGTAGCCCACCGGCTGGCCCAGCGCGTTGGCGACCCCGGGGTTGACCACCAGCCAGTGCCGGGCGGTGAGGGGGTCGATCAGGCGCTGTGCCTGCGATTCGGTCCGCAGCAGCGTCCGGCGCGGCCGGAAGGCGTTGCCGTAGGGGTTCTCCGGTCCCACCGGCACCGGCTCGGTCTGGACCTCGTAGACGGAATTGCTGGTGCCGTCGACAGCCATGTCGAGCCGGACGCTGAAGAAGTGCTGGTGGTAGGCCGCGAGGGTCTGTGGGGCCACGACCGTTCCGTAGCCGCTTGTCTCCCCCGGCGCGAGCGCGCTGGTGAGCACGATGCCGGTCAGCTTGATTTCCAGCTCGATCGATGCGTCCTGGTAGAAGTGCCAGTAGATGGCGTATTCGTAGTTGCCGGCGGTGATGATGAAGGACACCACCAGCCGGCGGCTCCTGCGCACCTCGGTCTCGTCGAGTCCCGCGTCAACGTGCTTCCACAAGATGCCGTGGTCTTCCTCGTGCAGGCAGATGGCGTTCCTGATCGGGTACGGTTCGCCCTGGTCGTCGGCGAGCTCGACGTCGAAATAGGTGATCTCGCCGAGGCAGTCGCACCCCCGCTCCAGCGAGTTGGTCAGGATCCCGATGCCGTACTCGCCGATGTCGAAGGCGTTGCGCCACCCTTGGAAGGGCCTCGGGTCGCCGTACGGGACGACGAGCTCGGCCACGGAGGCCCGGTGGATGACCGGGCGCAGCCGCCCGCAGTCCTCGTAGCCGATCGTGTGCAGCACGAGACCCTCGCGCGCGTTGAAGCCCAGCCGGAAGCGCCAGTTCTGCCAGCGCACCTCCCACCCGTCGACCTGGAAGCTCACGCCTGCCGGCTGCCGTATCTCCAGGGGCTTCAGGCCGCCGCGGGGGGCGGTGCGGGCGGTCGTGTAGTCCCCGGTGCCCGGCGGCAGCGGCACGACCCCGGCATCGTCCACCCGGACGACCGTCATGTCGTCGAGGTCCACCACGGCGTGGAGCCCGTGGATCGGCTTGGCGTAGGGATTGTCGCGGGGGCTGCCCCGGTAGAAGCACAGGGCCCAGACCAGGCGCCTGCCCGCGTCCTCCTCCATGGTGAAGGAACCGATGCCCCACGCCTCCACCAGCACCTGGTCCGGATCGTGGATGCCGCGCCGTTTCAGGCCGTCACGGAAGTCCTGATCGGCCCTGACCAGCCGCTCGCACTCGGCGTACTCGCCCAGCGTGACCGGTGCCCGGACCCCCGGCACCGGCCGCAGCGACACCACGGACCCGGCCGTCAGCGACACGACCGCCTCATAGGTCACGTGCTCGCCTGGCTCCAGGGCCACGATGAACGCCTCGCGCGCGAGCACCTGCCCGGGGCGGACCGGGGCGACCGCACTCTTCGGCGGCTCGTGCAGGCTCACCGACACGAACCGCAGCGCCGCGCCGGCGCGGTCGTCGCGCCTGAGGATGCCAGCCGCCTGCCTGATCTCCTCTCCGCTCAGCGGGTCGAGCGGGTGACGGACCGCGTTCGTGCGGGCAGGGCCGGCCTCATCCCGGTACGGTGCCATCCACGCTCCTTCACGACGCCGAGCGGAAACCCTCCTGGTTCTGCCCGCTGTGCCAGAGCGTGAAAATCCGGCCGGCTATCGCTCAGGCGCCGGAGGCCGGCACTATTGCGCCCCGGCGCTCCTCTTGGCTATGCATAACGCATGGCTTCGCCATCGCGCGGAGGCCGGGAGGTGGGGTCGACGGGTACCGGGAGTGAGCCTGGCGGGGCCGAGCGCGGGCCCATCGACGCGAGCCGGACGCCGCGCTTCGCCGGCCCGCCGACCTTCGCGCTGCTGCCGCGGCGGGACGAGGTCGGGCGCTGCGACGTCGCCGTTGTCGGCGTCCCGTTCGACAGCGGCACCACCTACCGCCCCGGTGCCCGGTTCGGGCCCGGCGCGGTGCGGCAGGGTTCCCGCCTGCTGCGCCCGTGGCACCCCGGGCTGCGGGTAGCGCCGTTCGGCGCCCAGCAGGTCGCGGACGCGGGCGACATCGCCTGCAACCCGTTCGACATCAAGGAGGCCGTCGGCCAGATCGAGGAGGGCGCGGCCGGGCTGCTCGCCGGGGCCGCGCACGTGCTGGCGATCGGCGGCGATCACACCATCGCCTATCCGCTGCTCCGCGCGACCAACCAGCGCTTCGGGCCGGTCGCCCTGGTCCACTTCGACGCTCACCTTGACACCTGGCAGACCTACTTCGGCGCGCCGCTCACCCACGGCACGCCCTTCCGGCGCGCGGCCGAGGAGGGGCTGTTCCTGGACGAGCACAGCATGCACGTTGGGATCCGCGGTCCGCTCTACGCCCCTAGTGACCTGGAGGAGGACGCGGAACTGGGCTTCCGCACGGTCAGCGCGATGGACGTCGGGCGCATCGGCGTCGACGGCGTCGTCGCCGCGATCCGTGAGCGCGTGCGGGACCATCCGGTGTACGTCTCGATCGATATCGACGTGCTCGACCCGGCTCACGCGCCGGGCACCGGGACGCCCGAGGCGGGCGGCCTGACCTCCCGCGAGCTTCTGGGCATCCTGCGTGGCCTGGCCGGGACGCGCCTGGTGGGCGCGGACGTGGTCGAGGTCGCGCCCGCCTACGATCACGCCGAGATGACCACCGTGGCCGCCGCGCACGTCTGCTACGAACTGCTGGCGCTCATGGCCCTCGGCAAGCAGTAGCGCGGTA
>DAITAE010000662.1:0-2517 GCA_036824445.1 Streptosporangiaceae bacterium
CCGCGGAGGACCTGGGCGCGGCTGGGGTGCCGGAGCTTGGCGAGGGTCTTCGACTCGATCTGGCGGATCCGCTCGCGGGTGACGCCGAACTCCCTGCCTACCTCCTCCAGCGTCCGCGGGTGCCCATCGGTCAGCCCGAACCGCAGCTGAATGATCTTCTGCTCGCGCCCGGACAGGCTGTCCAGGATCTGCTCCAGCTGGTCCTGCAGCATGATGAACGCGGCGGCCTCCATCGGCACCACCGCGTCCGTGTCCTCGATGAAATCGCCCAGATCGGAGTCTTCCTCGCCGATCGGCGCCTGAAGTGATACGGGTTCCTGCGCGATCCGCTGGATCTCCGCAACCCGGGCGGCGCTCAACCCCATCTCGGCGCCGATCTCGCCGGGGGTCGCCTCCCGCCCGAGATCCTGGTGGAGCTGGCGCTGGACCCGCGCCATCTTGTTGATCGTCTCCACCATGTGCACCGGGATCCGGATCGTACGAGCCTGGTCTGCGATCGCCCGGGTGATGGCCTGCCGGATCCACCAGGTCGCGTACGTGGAGAACTTGTAGCCCTTGGTGTAGTCGAACTTCTCCACCGCCCGGATCAGGCCCAGGTTCCCCTCCTGGATCAGGTCGAGGAAGCTCAGCCCACGGCCGATGTAGCGCTTGGCGATCGACACCACCAGCCGCAGGTTGGCCTCGATCAGCCGCTGTTTCGCGCGCAGCCCGTCGGCGGCGAGCAGGGCGAGTTCCGCGCGCCCGGCGTCAGGGCAGGGCAGCCCCCCCGACAGTTTCTCATCGGCGAACAGCCCCGCCTCGATCGCCTTCGCGAGCTCGACCTCGTCTTCGGCCGTGAGCAGCGGCACCCGGCCGATCTCGCGCAGGTAGATCCGCACCAGGTCGCTGGTGACGGGGCGGCGGCCTTCGTCGGGCGGCGCGGCCTCCGGCCGGCCGTCGGCTTCGTCCGGCGTGGCGTCGAGGATGTCGATTCCTTCGTCGGACAGCATCCTGGCCACGCCCTCGATCGCGTGGGCAGGGAGGTCACTGGCATCGAGCGCGACGGCGATGTCGGCCAGGGTCACGGCCCCTTGCTCCCTGGCACGTGCGATTAGGTCCGCCATCTGATCCGAGGACTGCCGTCCGCTGGGGAGTAGCGTGAGGGTCACGATGACAGTGTGCCCCTGTGAGCCAAGGTTACGCGGGGATTAATTTTGTCACCCTGCCGCCTGTAACGCCGGTGACACGTAGCGCGATGGGCGTCAGCTGCCCGCGGTCATAGCGCCCCCGCGGCCTTCTCCAGCAGTGCCTTGCGGCGCTGTTCCAAAGCCACCAGATCCCCGAACGTCCGGTTGTACGCGGCCTGGCCATCCACCGGGTTGAGCCGCTGCAGCCGCGACTTGACCGTCGCGATGCTGCGGCTGACGGCCAGTTCCTCGACCCGGGCGAGCACGGCATCGGCGTACCGGGCGTCGGGCTCCCCGTCGGCCCGCGGCACCCGCAACGGCTCGACCGCCAGCTGGGTCACAAAGGAACGGGTCCGGTCGTCCGGGGCCGCCTGCCGCAGCAGTGCGGCCCACTCCTGGGCGTTGCCCGCGCCCCCGGTACCGCCGCATGCGGTGACCAGGTCCATGACCGCGGCATGCCGCGGTGCGGTGAACGCAACCCGGTCGATGGCGTCGAACGCGGGCCCGCACAGGGCCGGCCGCTGGATGGCCAGCTTGAGCGCCTCGCGCTCGACCTGGACCACCGGGTCGCCCAGGTCGTAGGGAGGCTCGTCGGGCGCGTTGGGCTGGTCGGGGGCATGGGAGGCATCACCCGGCCCGGGACCGTGGCCGGCCTGCCCGGCGCCCGGCTCCGCGGGCCGCGGCGCCCGGCGTCCCGGGCGTGATTGCCCGCGCCGCATGTACTGGCCCACCCGGGCGAGAACCAGCTCCTGGTCGTTGAGGCCCAGCCAGCGGTCGAGGTTGTAGGCATAGACCTTGCGCAGGCCGTCATCCTTGATGCGCGCGATGAACCGGGCAGCCGCGTCCAGCGCACCCAGGCGGCCCTCGGCGGTGCCAAGGTCGTAGTCGCGCAGCGCATTGCGGATCGAGAACTCGTAGAGCGGCACCCGGCTGGCGACCAGGTCGCGCACGGCCGCGTCGCCATGCTTGAGCCGGAGATCGCAGGGGTCGAGACCGTCCCGCTGCACAGCCACGAAGGTCTGGGTGACGAACCGCTCCTCCATGTCGAACGCACGCAGGGACGCACGCCGCCCGGCGCTGTCCCCGTCGAAGGTGAAGATGACCTCGCCTCTGAGCCAGTCGGCATCCATCAGCAGCCGGCGCAGCACCTTGATGTGCCCGTCGCCGAATGAGGTGCCGCTGGTCGCCACTGCGGTCGGCACCCCCGCGAGGTGGCAGGCCATGACGTCGGTGTACCCCTCGACGACGACCGCCTGCCGCCGCTGCGCGATCTCCCGTTTGGCCAGGTCCGCCCCGTACAGCACCGAGCTCTTCTTGAACAGCGGGGTCTCCGGCGTGTTCAGGTATTTCG
>DAITAE010000663.1:0-2497 GCA_036824445.1 Streptosporangiaceae bacterium
GCGATCGGCACCTCGAGGTGTCCGTCGGCGATCAGGCCGGCCAGCTCGGCGAGCACCCTGGCCCCTGGCCCGGCCTCTGCCCCTCCGTCGGTCTTCACCCCGTGCTTGGCGGCGGCCGCGTAATCGGCGATGGTGTCGATCCGGTCGGCCGCGACGCCGAGGGCGAGGGCCAGCTCGACGTACCCGTCGCCGTGGGTGTCGATGAAGGCGTCCACGCCGCCGGGCGCGGCGGCCCTGATCCGGTCCGCGACGCCGTCACCGTACGCGACCGGGATCACGCCGTGGCTCTTCAGCCACTTGTGGTTGCGCTCGCTCGCCAGGCCGATGACCGTGGCCCCGGTACGGCGCGCGAGCTGGACGGCGAGCGAGCCGACCCCCCCGGCGGCTCCGGAGATGACGACGGTCTCGCCCTCCTTGGGCTGGACGGCGTGGACCGCCCCCCACGCGGTCGTGCCGGCGACGTACAGGCCGCCGGCCGCCTCCCAGGAGACCTTCTCCGGCTTGCGCGTGAGGTCGCCGGCCTCGACCAGGACCAGCTCGGCCTGGGAGGCCCGGTTGTTACTGAACCCGATCACCTCGTCGCCGGGGGAGAATCCGCCGACCCCGGCGCCGACCTCCTCGATGACCCCGGCGAGGTCGCTGCCCTGCCCGGACGGGAACGTCGACGGGAACAGCTCCGCCACCGCCCCCGCCCGGATGACCGCCTCACTGATGTTGATGCCGGCCGCCTTCACCCGGACCAGGACCTGCCCGTCCCCGGGCACCGGGCGTTCCACCTCCTCGACCCGCAACACCTCGATCCCGCCGAACTCGTCGTACCTGACTGCCTTTGGCATGATCTCTGCATCTCCCTTCGGTTGGAATTCGCCCGGCAGCACCCAGGCGGGCTCGCTACTCGGCCTAGATCTTGAGGCTGGGTCACATCACACGAGGCCGTGGCCGCCGGACCTCGTTCCGGGCGAGACAACGTCGACAGCATGGTGTCCCCGCCCCTGACCGCCGACATGGTCGCGTCCAGCAGGGCCGCCTCCACGCCGCCCACGTCAGCCTCCGCACGTGTGATGGGGGGCGCGCTGTCCGGCATGCCCACCCCGGCCGGCTCGCTGGCCGAGTTCGGAACCCCACAGGTTGCTGGCGGGAGATGTTAGGCAGCCCACGGCGGGTTGAAGGCACCGATCTGGGCCATAATCGTCGCGATGTCGTCGGCGGCCCACTCCTCGCTGATCTTGCCGTCGGTGACCCGGTAGATGTCCACCGCGTCCCACCGGACCGGCTTGCCGTCGGCCGGCACCCCCAGCAGGCTTCCCTTGACCGTGGCGGTGACGACGAGCCGGACGACGACCAGGTCGTTCTCGGCGATGATGTCCCGCTCGGCCGCGCGCAGGTCCGGCAGCGCCCCGATGAACGACCCTAGGAGCCCGGCCAGGTTCTCGGCGCCCGTGATGTCGCCGAGGGCCCCGCCATGCCAGACGACGTCGCCGGTCACGAAGTCGGCCGCCTTGGCCGGGTTGTGCTGGTTGAACACCTGGTCGATGTAGTCGCGCGCGAGCTTCTTGCTGGCCTCGAGCTTCTCGGTGGTGACTGTCATGGCCATCTCCTCGGAGCGTTTCCTTGATCGTGCCGAGCAAGGAAGGCGCCCAGCCCGGTGGACCCAGGGTTGATACGAGCCAGGTGAGAGGTCGTCACCGGATCCCGGTGATCGGCCACGCCGGGACGATGCAGGACGGGATGGATCGCGTCGGCGCCGGGTGCATGAGAGTGCAGCAGACCAGAGGTTCGCGCGCCGCTGACAAGGCCTATGCAGGACTGATACCGAGAGGACTGCGTCGACGGCTAGGAGGAGGGCAACCGGCTTTAGGGCAGGCTGCGGGCCCCGGCTCGTCGCGATCTCACCAGCTGATCACCCCTGCCCGGAGCGTTCCGTCGCGCAATGCCCCGGGGAGCAACCGTACGGTCGCTGAGTACCTGCCCTGGCCCTAGCCCGAGATCACACCCGAACTGTCCGTCTCACCTGATCCCGGTGGTGCGGCTTCACATGCAAGCCCATGACCATGACGTCATGGATCCCCGCACCCCCTGTGTATCCGATCCGGATCAGGGACCACCTCGGCGCGACGGTGCCGCGACTTGCTCGATGGATCAGGCGCGAGTAGCTAGCAGCTGAGCGGACGAACCTCACCGTTGGAGGGAGGACAACTATGACATCGCCGACCTCGGACGCGCCCGGCGCGCCAATCTTGCCGGTCAGTGCCCAGCGGGGAGTAACGGACGTGTCCTCACCGCCTGATGCGCCGAAGCCGGATCGCCGGTCCGAGCCGGGTCGCCCGCGATGAGCACCGCCCAGCGGCAGGCGCGCCGGCTGCCGATCCCGGCGGCCTGGCCGGTGCGCTCACGCCCGGCAGCCCACCCGTGGGCGATTATTTCGGCCGGCCTGGCTCCGAGCCTGCTGACCGGGGCCTACCTCACTGCCGGCATCCTCCAGCCAGCCTCCTACAGC
>DAITAE010000664.1:0-2494 GCA_036824445.1 Streptosporangiaceae bacterium
GCGCTGCGTAGCGGTCCTGGAACGGCCTGCTGGCGGCGGGGCCGGCGGTGAAGACGAAGTCCGGCCCGTCCACTCGTCGCCCGGTTGCGCGGTCGACGAGGACCGGTTCGGCCTCGGCCCCGGTCTGGGCGTCCACGAGCACCATGCTGCGCTCGGTGGGGGCGAGGCGCGCGTTGCCCCATGCGGCGAGGACGACGACGACGGGCCGGAGAGAGCGACCGAGTTCTGTCAGGAGGTACTCGTAGCGGGCGGGGTTCGCCTGGTACTGGCGTCGGTCGAGCAGGCCGGCGCTGACCAGGCGCTTGAGCCGGCTGGTCAGCAGGCTGGAGGAGATGCCGAGATTCTCCTGGAACTGGTCGAAGCGCGAGTAGCCGTCGAAGGCGTCGTGCAGGATGAGCAAGGTCCACCATTCGCCGACGAGGCCGAGCGTTGCCGACAGCGGGCATTCCCGGTCCTCGAGCCTGATCTTCTGGGCCACGCGCGGCACCTCTCCACGTAACTGCTATATTCGAAGCTACTCACTGCTATTTTAGCAGTTACACGCGGGACTGAAGACTGGAGGGGTTTCATGAGTGAAGCCGCTGCGAGTACGGCAGGGTCGCTGCCGGCGGTCATCTCCGGCTATCTGGCCGCGTCGGACCGCGGTGACGCCGAGGCCATTGTCCGCTGCTTTGCTGAGGACGCGGTGGTCGTGGACGAGGGCCAGGAATGGCGGGGCACGGCCGCGATCCGGCGATGGCGCGACACCGTCGCCACGGTTTACGGCTACACCGTCCAGGTCACGGGAGCCAAGGCGGTGGGCGAGGTGGATGGCGTCGAACGTCACGACGTGTACCTCCATCTCGAAGGCAACTTCCCCGGCGGCGAGGTTGACCTGACGGATCGCTTTGCGCTTCGCGATGGGCGGATCGCCCGCCTGGAGATTGTGCCCACCGAGGCGGGGCCGTGAGCCCGGCGGACCCGCGGCTGGGACGGATCGGGGCCTGGCTCAACCCCGTGTACGGCGACGACGCCCGGACAGACTTGGTGATCCAGGCCGAGTCGCTGGGATACCCCACCGCGTGGCTGGGGTTCGGGCGCGCGTCCGTCAGTGATCTCGCCTTGGCGGAGCGCATCCTGGACGCCACGTCCACCATCACGGTGGCCACCGCGATCGTCAACATGTGGACCAACGACCCGGTGGAGGTCGCCGCGTCGTACCGGCGAATCGCCGCCAGGCACAGCGACCGCTTCCTGCTGGGGATCGGCATCGGCCACCCCGAATCCATCACGGCATACCGGCAGCCCTACGCGACCATGGTGACCTACCTCGACCAGCTCGATGCCGGCGGCGTCCCGCCAGACCGCCGGATCCTCGCCGCGCTCGGCCCCAGAGCCCTGCGCCTCGCCGCGGACCGGACGCTGGGAACGCACCCGTATCTGGTCGTCCCAGACCATACCCGCGCCGCCCGCCAGATGGCCGGACCAGGTGCCGTCATCGCGCCCGAGCACAAGGTCGTCCTCGACACCGACCCGGACAGGGCCCGGGCCGTCGGCCGCGCCTTCGTGTCCGACCCCTATCTCAAGCTCTCCAACTACACCAGCAACCTGCGACGCTACGGCTACACCGAAGCCGACATCGACGGCGGCGGCAGCGACCGCCTGATCGACGCGCTCGTGCTCCACGGCTCCCCCGATATCATCGCGACCGGCCTCCGCTCCCATCTGGACGCCGGGGCAGACCACGTCGCGATCCAGGCCCTCACCGCCGACGGCAACGACCCGATACCGGCCTACAGGCAGCTCGCTCGCGTGCTCTTGTGACCTAACGTCAAGGAGCCGGGGGGCGTGTCAGTGCCGTCCGCTGGCAACCCAGCCGGCATACAGCGACAGCACGATCTCATCGACCCTGCTCAGCCGCCGCTGCCGCTTGCGGACGATCTGCGGCTCGAACGTGCCCGCCCGGTCCCGCGGAACCTCGATGCCGACCTGGCCAGTGCTCTCGGTCAGCACCGTCTTGGGCCGGGTGCCATTGCGCACATTCCCCGAATCGCTGACCACCGGGCCGTGCTTGTGATGGCCCAGATGCTCGGTCAGCTCCTGGTTCAGCGCGGTCTCGAGCACCGTCTTAGTCAGCTGCTTGAGCAGCCCATCCGGGCCCGTCAACGACAGGCCCTGCTCCCGGGCCCGGGCCACCAGCTCCTCCGCCACCTTCTGCTCGGTGGTGGGCTCGGGCTTGTCCTTCCTCTTGTTCGTCACGCCGTCTAGTGTCGCGGTCATCACGGCACCTCTCCCGTCAAGCCGCCAGGCTCAGCGTGATCGGGCCGGAAACACCGTTAGATCCACAGTCCTACCCAGCCCCGGCGCCAGGCTGAGGTCGGTGCCCGGGGTGGTTGCGGGGGCGCAGTTGTCAGGCGGGGACGGTGCTGGTGAGGTCGGCGGGGTCGGGGCGTCCGGAGCGGTAGAGCAGGGCGGTGAGCAGCGCGCCGGCGGTGAAGATGGCGGTGGCGGTCCA
>DAITAE010000138.1:0-9268 GCA_036824445.1 Streptosporangiaceae bacterium
GTTAGCTTGCCCTGATTAGCAGGTCGGCCGGCTGGAACGAGTCCGCCAGGGTTAGTGGCTGATCGGTCACCACATCCGTGAAGGTCATCGTGGGAAGAACCAGCGGCGGTGGGTCCTGAGGGGTGAAGGTGACCGTGGCGCCGAGCAGTCGCCCGGAAATCCTCGTTGTGTAGAGCACGACGTTGCCGCGGAATTCGAGGGACGAGTCGTTGATGACATAGGGGTGCCCGTTCTCGCTGACGGTGAGTACCGTGCCCCCCGACAGCGTCATCGAACTCATGCTGAATCTGAGCATCGGCACCGTCCCGGTCGCGGTCTGCACATCCGCCACGCCGTCGTAGGAAAGCCCCGTCATCAGGACCGTGCCGGCGGTGATGCTGGACTGCGAGCCGGACGCTACCAGCGACGGTGAAGCGGCCTTCCTGTGCACCGTGGAGGGGGTAGGCGATGGCGCGGGGGCAGGGGTTGTCGCGCTCGGCGCCACGGTGGGGCTGGGACTCGGTGTGGCGGTCGGCGCTGGGCTCCCACTGGGAGTGGGCGAGGGCGAGGCCGTTCCTGTGCTGCGGCTGGGCGAGGCGCTAACCGTCGGCGCCCGGCCGGCCATGGCCGTGGGTCGAGCGGGACCTGGCGTTAACGGCCCGCCCGCCGGAAGAAGCTGGGGGAGCGAGGCGACCACGGCCAGGACGAGGGGCGCCGGAAGCGCGGCCAGGACGAGGGGCGCGGGGAGGGCGGCCAGCACCGGGAGGGCGGCCAGCACCGTCCTGCTGCCGTGCGGCCTTCCACCCCACCGGGAGCGCAGGTGCCCGGCTTGTCCGCCGACCTCCGGGTTATCGCCACGCCCGGGCCTCGGGTCAGCGCCACGCCCAGGCTGCAGGCCACCGCCCGGCCCGGGCTGCAGGCCACCGCCGGGCCCAGGCTGCAGGTCATGGCCGGGCCCGGGCTGCAGGCCACCGCCGGGCTCCGGCTCCGGGTCACGAGCAGGTCCCGTCTCCGCGTCCCCGCCACGTGGCGCAACGGCCTGCCGTTCGCGGTCGCCGACCACAAGTGCCAAACCCTCCGATGGTCGGCCGACGATCGGCCTCTCCCGGCGGCGCCGGCGCCGCCGGGGCGGCTCGCCCGGTACCCAGGCGAAGGCAAGCGAGCCGCCCACGATTCCCAGCAGCATTCCGAGCACGAACCCGCCGAGATTCGAGGTAATAAACGACGCGAGGGCGGCGAGCACGGCGAGAATCGAATAGAAGATCCGCTGCGCCGGATTGAACCACAGCAGCAGCGCACAGAGGACGAGCACGACCGGCACCACATAGCCGGCCAGGCCCTGAGCGCCCAGGTGCACCACGACGGCGACCGGCGCCCGCTCGGATAGCAGGATCTCAATGCCGCCGAGGAGCGCGATCAGGCCGCCCCAGAACGGCCGGGTGCGCCGCCACCCGCGGAAACCCATGCGGGCCCGGCGGAACCAGCCGCCGCGCGGTGGGCCGGCCGCCTCGTCCGGGCCGGCCGCCTCGTCCGGGCTGGTGTTCGCCGCTATAACCTCCGTGTCATCGGCCGCATCCAGGGCTCTGGCGCCTGGCCGGGGCTCAACGCTGGCCGACCTGGCCGCACCCGCGGCCGCGAGCTCATCGCTGGCCGTCCGGGCCGCACCCGCGAGCTCATCCCTGGCCGTGCCGGCCGCACCCGCGAGCTCATCCCTGGTCGTCCCGGCCGCGTCCCCGGCCGCGTCCGTCGGCGCGGTCTCACCGGTCACTCCAGCCACATCCGCGGGCGCGGTCTCACCGGCCTCGGGCGCCTGCTCGGACTCTCGCGGCGCGTGCTCCGGTGCGGAATAGTCCTCGGAATGGGTGGAGTCGTCGCTAGCAGCCACTACCGCTGAACCCAAGGTTCAGGCCTGGCAGGGTGAACGTGCCCGCCGTGGTGGCGTAAGCCGTCTGGCGGAGGTTGGAAATCGTCACCGAGTCGGCCTGCTGCCCAAAGGTGCCCTGGAGCGGCGTGTTGCTGTGTGCCTGCGGGTTGAAGCCCGGAATCGCGCTGAACGTGGTGGGGTCCTGGCCAATGTGAATGTTGCTGAACGTGGCGCTGCCGCCGGCGAGGTTGGTGGCATCGACCACCAGGTTGTCCGCGCTCGCCCCGCCGGTACCGGAGCCGCCAGCGGTGAGCTTGAGGAAGGCGGGCAGTGGGGACAGATCCACGCTCTGGCAGAGGCCGCTCAGCGTCGCGGAGCCGATCGCGGACACGATCACCGGATGCTGCGCACCGGAGGCGGTGGCGTCGACGGTCCCGAACTGCTCAAACCCGGTGCCGGTCAGTTTGTCGGCGGTGACCGTGAACTGCACCCCGGAGATGGCGAACGACACACCGAGCGCGCCCTGCGCGGCCGTCGGGCACAATGCGGTTGTGCTGCTGACCGAACTCGTGCTCACATCGCAGGCCGTGGCAGCCACGCCACGGCGCAGCGTCAAGATCGCCGAGATCGCCGGCCTGCTCCGCACGGCCAGCCTGCCGGAGGTCCCGGCCGTGGTCGCCTTTCTCTCCGGTGAGCTGCGCCAGCGGCAGATCGGCGTGGGCTACGCGGCACTCGGGGGACTGGCCGCGGGAGGCGGCGCGGCGGGCGGGATGGCGCCCACTCTCACCGTCAGCGAGGTAGACGGTGTGTTCGCCCAGGTGGGCGCGGTGACCGGGGCGGGGGCCCAGGCAACGCGCAGGCGCATGCTGGCTGAGCTCTTCGGCAGGGCCACCGACGCCGAGCGCGACTTCCTCATCCGCCTGATCGCGGGGGAACTGCACCAGGGCGCGCTTGAAGGCGTGATGATCGAGGCGGTCGCGGGCGCCGCCGGCGTGCCGGCGAGCGAGGTAAGGCGGGCGCACCTGCTGGGTGGATCGCTGCAGGCGGTGGCCGAGGCCGCCCTGACAGCCGCCAAGCTGGCCGCCCGCGCGACCGCGCTGGCCCATCCGGCGGCCCCCGCAGCGGCCACCCCCGACCCGGCCACCCCCGATCCGGCAGACGGTGCCGCGTCGGCCGCGTTGCGGTCGTTTGGCTTGCAGGTCGGCCGCCCGCTGCGGCCCATGCTGGCCTCGTCGGCGAGCAGCGTGGCGGCCGCCTTCGCGCGTGTCTCACCTGCCGCGGTGGAATGGAAGATCGACGGGATCCGCATCCAGGTCCACCGCGACGAATCCGGCGTCGCCATCTTCACCCGGACCCTCGACAACATCACCGCCCGGGTTCCCGAGATCGTCGAGGAGGCACTCGCACTCGATGTCCGGGCGGCCGTCCTGGACGGTGAAGCGGTGGCGCTGTACCCCGACGGGCGGCCGCGGCCATTCCAGGTCACCGCCAGCCGGGCGGGCACTCAGGCGGATGTCGCACGGCAGCGCGCCGACGTGCCGCTGACCGCCTTCTACTTCGACCTCCTCCACCTGGACGGGACCGACCTGATCGACGAGCCCGCCAGCGACCGGTACGCCCTGCTCTCTCGCGTCCTGCCGGCGAAGCTGCTCATTCCCCGCTTGATGACAGCGGACGTGGCGGCAGCCGAGGCGTTCTTCGCCGACGCGGTGGCACGGGGCCATGAAGGCGTTGTGGTCAAATCCCCGTCCGCGGTCTATGCCGCCGGCCGGCGGGGCAGCGAGTGGATCAAGGTGAAACCACGGCACACCCTTGACCTTGTCGTGCTCGCGGCCGAGTGGGGTCACGGACGCCGGCGGGGTTGGCTGTCCAATCTGCACCTGGGAGCCCGCGATCCCGTCACGGGCGGCCTGGTCATGCTGGGCAAGACGTTCAAGGGGCTGACCGACGAGATGCTCGACTGGCAGACCGCCCGGCTGCTGGAACTGGCCGAAGAGCCGGACCGGCGCCCGGCGGGAGACCTCCGGGACGCCTACGGCGTCCTGCGGGTCAGGCCCGAGCTGGTCGTGGAGGTCGCCTTCGACGGGGTGCAGGCCAGCCCGCGGTACCCCGGTGGGCTGGCGCTGCGTTTCGCCCGGGTGCTGCGGTACCGGCCCGACAAGGCGGCGGCGGAGGCGGACACGATCGATGCGGTGCGTGCCCTGTGGGCCGAGGAGCCGCCCCGCGCGTCGGATTCCGGGTGAGGTCGTAGCGCCAGGCGCCGCGCCGGCGAGCACATTGGTCCGGGCACCCGGGCCCTTCCTCACCCGGCATGGGTGTCCCGCAGGCCGGCCGCCGACTGAATGGTGGAGATAGCCGGTGCTGTCGGCGTGGCCCGGTGCCGCACCCGGGCGGCTGAGTCCTCGGAACCGCGGAAATGGGGCTGGCAATGACATCTGACCAAATTCCACTGGCAGGCTCGTGATGCTGCGGGTGCGGGTCGTGAGCCCGGCCGGCCTGACCGACGCTCTGCTTGAACGGCTGACGGCGGCGGCCGGCGTCCGGAACCTGGTGGTACTGCGGGAGGCCGCGCGCCGGCCGGAGGGTGATGCCGTTCACTTCGACCTGAGCGACGGCGCCGCCAACCCGGTGTTCCGGGAGTTGCGGGCCCTCGGCCTCGCCCGCCAGGGCTCGATCGCGGTGGAGCGGGTGGACGCCACACTGACGGCCCGCACCGAGGGCTCCGCCCCCGGACCTGGCGTGCTCCGGCGCGAGACCGCTCCGGTGTGGGAGATGGTGGACGCCATCATCCGGGCCGGTGCGGCCTACGCGCCGAGCTTCTATGGCCTGCTGATCATCGCCGGGCTGATCGGTGCCGTGGGCATCCTGACCAACTCCCAGATCCTCATCGTCGGCGCGATGGTGGTGGGCCCCGAGTACACCGCGATCATCGCGGTGGCGCTCGGCCTCAGCACCCGGGACCGGGCGCCGGTCCGTGACGGATTGTTCGCCCTGCTGTGGGGGTTCCTCGCGGCGATCGCGACGACGCTCCTGTTCGGGCTGGCGGTCCGGGCGTCGGGCGGCACACCGTCCCAGTTCCTGGACGGTGTCAGGCCGGTCGGCGATCTCATCAACACGCCGAACATGTTCTCGGTCATCGTGGCCGTGCTGGCCGGCCTCGTCGGCGTGGTATCCCTGACCGAGGCGCGGGCCAACGCCCTTATCGGTGTGTTCATCTCCGTCACCACCATCCCCGCCGCGGCCTCGGTGGGCGTGTCGGTCGCGTACGGCAGCTGGAACGAGGCCTGGGGCTCGCTGCTGCAGCTGCTGCTGAACGTGGTCCTGCTGATCGTGGTCGGCGCCGGGGGCCTGTCCACGCAGCGGCTGATCTGGCGACGCCGCGCCGGGCGTGGATCGTGAGGATGCCGGCCTGCCCGGGAGGAAGATTGCTGCATGACGGATTCGCCGAAGGAACCTGCCCCGCACGAACCGGCCGGCCCGCCGGGCGACGCTGGACCGGGTGCGCCGGCATCCGCACGTCGCCGCCCCATCAGGCAGCTGGCCCGCGCGATGGTCTCAACCGACAGCTATGGCTCGGTGCTGCTGCTGATCCTCTTCACCTACGGGTTCTCGGTGACCGTCACCGCGACGTGGGCCGCTTCGCTGGTGATCACCGTCCAGATCGCGACGGTCTGGGCGGTGCTCCATGTCTCCCGGGCCCGGCGCTCGGTGCGCCGGATCGCGAGCGTGCTCCTCCTGATCTCCGCGCTCGCGGCCGTTGTCAACCTGTCCGTCGGCAAGGAGACCATAGGCGAGGGCGCCGTAGCGCTCATGAGCGCGGTGCTCTACCTGATAGCGCCGTTCTCGATCGCCCGCAGTCTCCTGTACCGCCGTGAGGTGGACGTGCAGACGGTCCTCGGGGCGATCGACATCTACCTGCTGGTCGGGATGCTGTTCGCTTTCGTCTACCGCTTCCTTGGCGTCGTCCAGCCGAGCCTGTTCTTCGGGTTGAAGGGGGACGGGAACTTCTCGCAGGATCTGTTCTTCTCCTTCACCACGCTCACCACGACCGGGTACGGGAACCTGGTCCCGGCCGGCAACCCGGGCCAGACCTTCGCGGTGGCCGAGATGCTCATCGGGCAGCTGTTCCTGGTGACAGCCGTCGCCAAGGTCATCAGCGCATTCCAGCCGGTCAGGCTGTCGGCATCCAGGCCCAGGGAGGCCAACGGGGAACCCGACCAGTGAGGCACGGGGCCCTAGAGGGCCTCTTAGGCGGCGTGGCCGCCGATCAGGCTGCCCACCCCGAACGTGACTCCGATGGCAAGCCCGCCGAGAGCAAGCTGGCGCAGACCCGAGCGCAGCAAGGGCCTGCCGGTCAGCCTGCCGACTATCATCCCGCCGGTGATCAGGGCCACCGCGGTGATGGCCAGGGTCGCGGTGAGCACGGGCAGGCCGACCAGGTAGGGCAGCAGCGGGACCAAGGCGCCGAGGGAAAACGCCAGCAGTGAAGCCAGGCCCGCCAGGATCGGCGACGGCAGTTCGTTCGGGTCGACGCCCAGTTCTTCGCGGGTGTGCACGCGCAGCGCCGTGCCGGGGTCCTGTGACACCGCTCGGGCCATCCGGGTGGCGGTTTCCGGGTCGGCGCCGTAGTCGCGGAAATAACCGGCGAGTTCCTCTTGCTCTGCCGCCGGGAACTTGGCAAGCATCTTGCGCTCGAGATTTACTTCGGCGTGCACCAGCTCATTCTGGTTGGTGACCGAGACATACTCCCCGGTGCCCATGGAGAACGCACCGGCCACCAGGGCGGCCACGCCGGTCAGCACGACCGTGTGCGCAGACACGCCGCCTCCGCCGAGTCCGGCGATCAGTGAGGCGTTGGTCACCAGCCCGTCGACCGCGCCGAAAACGGTCGGCCGCAGCCATCCGCCGGACACGTCGCGATGACCGTGCGACCACCCTGCTCTGAGCGCCGCCGTCCCGGTCGCCTCCGACGGCTTCGAAATGTCCTCGTCTTTCACCTGCACGACCCCTTGCTCATACGACGGTGGCCGTCCTCGCCCGGCATGTGGCTGCCTCGCCCGACATGCAGGCCGCCCAGCCAGCCCGTGCTCTGATTACCCCCGCGAGTGACACTACAAGCGGGGCCGGCTAAGCGGCCTCGGCGGACCATTCGATCACTGGCGGCCGCACCGCGGCGCACAGCGGATTTCGCTTGGCGTCGGTGAGCCCGAGACGCCCGACGAGCATGCCCAGGCGCTGTGCACTGTCGATCACCGTTTGAGGAATCGCATCGAACGACAGCTTCGCGCGCCGGAACAGCGTGAACGTCTGGGCGTCGTCGACGGTGCCCCAGGACAGATAGATGAACCGGCCGCCCGGCGGTCCCTGGATGTAGGGGCCCTTCAGGTCCACGCCGTCCGGCGACACGGCGGCGGTACACTCCAGGGTCCACGTGGCGGACGGTGCATCCCCGGGTACCAGGCCCAGCAGCTCATCCCGCCGGTTGCGGCGCTGTACCCCGACATGAATGTTGTGGTGCCCGCCGGGAGAGTCGGGACCGGGACCGCAGGACCGTCCCGGAAGGTCAAAAGCTTCGATCCGGATCTGCACAGCACCAGTATGAGCCGTTGCGCCTTATCCAGATCTCACGGCAGCCGCCGGTCTCACGGCACGCCGCCACCCCGCGGGCCGCGTGCCGGAGCGGCGCCGTGGCGGCGGTCTCAGCTCACACGGCGCTTGGCGGTACGCCGCAATATCCACGTCGCGATCACCAAGACGATGACCGTCCCGATCAGGGCACTGAGCACGCCGCCCCAGTCGAAGATGTCGGTGTCGCCGATGCCGAGGCCCACCGTGAAGATGAGGTAGCCGACGAGGGCTCCGAGCAGGCCGAGCCCGATCGAAACCAGCCAGGACATTGGCCCGCTCATATTCCGGAAGACATCGCCAGGAACGAGCATGCGGGCCACGATCCCGCAGAACAGGCCGAGTAGGAGCGCTCCGATCATGATTACCCCTTTAATGGTCGGGCATTACGTCCACTTTAGATTAATTTCGCGAGCCTTGCCGATGCGCAGAACCGTGATCGAGCGGCCACGCACAGCCACCGGCCGCGTACGCCCCGGGGGCGAATGGCTCACCGATCCGGGCCAACGGCTGGTTGCCGTCCCGCGAACGGGAGATCATCTCCACTATGGCCGAGCTTCGGTTCCCGGCGCCTCCGCTGGCCGACGACGTGGTGCTGCTGCGCCCATGGCGTGAGTCGGACGCGCCGGCCACGTTCCTGGCGTTCAGCGACCCGGTGGTGCAGCGGTTCTCATGGCCGCAGCCCGCTCCGTGTTCCGAGGAAGATACGCGCAGGTACTTTGCCGAACTGGAAGCGGCCCGCCTGCTGGGCGAGGAGCTTAACCTCGCTCTCGTGCCGCCGGGGGACGCCGGCGTCGTACTCGGAGGCGGATCCTTGTATGACGTCCGCCCGGAGCAGGGTTGCGCTTCGGTCGGCTACTGGCTGGCCCCCGGGGCCCGCGGCCGCGGCGTGGCCACGCATGCGGTCAGGTTGCTCGCCCGGTGGGCCTTCGCGGAGCTCGGATTGGCCCGGCTGGAATTGACCTGCAGTAGCGACAACGAGGCCTCGCAGCGCGTCGCGCACCGCTGCGGGTTTGCGCGCGAGGGCGTTCTCCGCTCCCACGTCCCCGGCCAGGGTGGCCGTCGCGACACGGTCGTCTACGGTCTGCTGCCCGGCGAGCTGGGATAGCGCGCGGACGGGGTACAGCCCGGGCGCCGGGCCGCCCGCATTGCCTCTGACGCCGGGCCGGGCCAGGGATTGTCACGGGCCCGGCGTCATCGCGAAGGTGAACATCCTGTCGGCGTCGATCCGCGCGTACGCCACGCCGGAGTCCAGGAACTCCTCCCACTCCGCGCCGTAGCGGGGCACATAGATCTCCAACAGCGCCCGGCGGAAGCCCTCGTTCTGCTGGCTATGGATGTCGATCGGGACGGCCCGCCCGTGCACCGTGACCGCAAGCTCCTCGCCAGGCAGATGAGTGGCGCTGACCTGCGGGCGCACGCTGATATGACGGAAGCGGACCGAGTCGGGAGCCGAGCCGAAGTGAAACGCCCCGCGGTAGAACACTCCATCGACCGGGCCCACGATCGGCCGGCCATCCGCAGTGACCGTAGCGAGCGCCAACAGGCACATCCCGGTAAGCCGCTCCGCCACCTCGTCGGCGCCGAGCCGCCGCTCCGGCGTCTGGATGCGCAGCAGGTGCGCGCCCGCCGATCGGTAGCTGCGGTCAAGAAGATCCTGCAGCGCCGCGAGGTCGGCCGGTGACTCGTGCACACACGAAGCAAATCATGCCGCCCGGAGGGGCGACCTCCCGACCGCCGGAGCACACGGTCGCCGCGGATCTCAGTTTGGGACCGCGGGGCGCAGCCGGGCGAACCCCC
>DAITAE010000139.1:0-9267 GCA_036824445.1 Streptosporangiaceae bacterium
GCCCCGGGTACAGCCACGGAAGATCTCCACGCTGAACCGCTCGTGCACCGACTCGGCGACGGGCACGATCGGCCGGGCCGGGTACTGCCACTCGTCGAGGTCCATCACGGTGTGCTTGGCGACGGTGAACGGCGCTTCCGTGCGGTTCGGGGCGACCCGCCTGATCCGCCCGTCCGGCAGGTAGTCCACGTCGTAGAAACGCGGCACGTACACCCCGCCGCCAACGGCCAGGGCCGTGAGCAGGCCGTCCCGGCCGCCCGGGCGGCCAGTCCGCTTCCAGTCCCTGATCAGCTCCGTGATCGCCAGGACCGCCTGCTCCCCGTCACCGAGCACCGCGCCGTCCAGGAAGTCGGCGATGGGCTCGGGGTTGAAGGCGGCGTGGCCTCCCGCGATCACCAGCGGATCCTCCGCGCCCCGCCGCGCCGCCGACAGAGGGATGCCCGCCAGGTCGAGCGCGGTGAGCAGGTTGGTGTAGCCCAGCTCGGTAGCGAAGCTCACGCCGAACACGTCGAAGGCCCGCACCGGCCGGTGCCCGTCCACCGTGAACTGGCCGATGCCGCGCTCTCGCATGAGGTTCTCCAGGTCCGGCCAGACACTGTAGGTGCGCTCGGCGAGCACGCCGTCGCAGCCGTTCAGCACCTCGTAGAGGATCTGGATGCCCTGGTTGGCTACGCCCACCTCGTAGGCGTCCGGGTACATCAGCGCCCACCGCACGTCCGCCGCGTCCCAGTCCTTCACCACCGCGTTGAGCTCGCCGCCGACGTACTGGACCGGCTTGCGCACCAGCGGGAGCAGCGGCTCCAGCCGGTCATAAACCGATTCCACGGGCATCCCGCCAGCTTACCGACCGGCGCCGCCCAGTGAGCGGCGGCGCAGCGAGCCGCCAGATGGCTGCGCGTAAGACAGGTCAGCACCGGCGCCGTGACGCCGACGGTCGTGGAACCCCAGACACAGGCGAGCAGCTCTCAGTCGAAGACGCGGTGGCGGCGATGGACGGCCAAGAGCACGCCGACCGCGATCATGTCGGCGAACATGGCCGAGCCGCCATAGGAGACGAACGGCAGCGGCAGCCCGGTGACGGGGGTGATCCCGATCGTCATCCCGATGTTGATGAAGGACTGGACCCCGAACCAGATCGCGATCCCGGACGCCACCAGCAGGCCGAACATGTCGTCGGCGCGGGCCGCGATCCGCAGCGCCCGCAGCAGCACGATGGCGAGCAGCGCGATGATCACGACCGCGCCCACGAAGCCGAGTTCCTCGCCGGCCACCGAGAAGATGAAGTCGGTGTGCTGCTCGGGCACGAAGTTGCCGGCCACCAGCTGCCCCTGGAACAGGCCCTGGCCGAACATCCGGCCGGAGCCGATTGCGATCTTCGCCTGGGCGGCGCTGTAGCCCGTGCCCCGGGGGTCGGCGGCCGGGTTGACGAACGCGGTCAGCCGCTGCACCTGATAGGGCTTGAGCAGGTGCATGCTCCAAACGGCCAGGCCAGCCAGCGCGCCGGCCACGCCCAGCCCCGCGAGCCACCGGAGCCTGACGCCGGACAGCGCGATGATGCCCACCAGCAGCACGACCAGCAGCACCGCGACCCCGAGGTCTGGCTGGAGGCCGACCAGGAGCAGCAGCAGGCCGCCGCACCCGAGCGCCAGCGCCAGCTCCCGCAGCCCCGGGCGCTGAGCGCGGTCGCGCAGCTCGCTGAGGATCACCGCGAGCATCAGGATCAGCCCGATCTTGGCGAACTCCGACGGCTCGATCTGGAATCCCCCGGGCAGCGCGATCCAGGAATGCGCGCCGTTGACCGTGACGCCGAGCGGGCTGAGCACCACCAGCAGCCCCAGGCAGGCCGCCGCGTACACCAGCGGTGTGTACACCCGCAGCAGCCGGTAGTCAACCAAACTGACCGCGGCCATGAGCACCAGCCCGATCGCGACGTTGAGCAGCTCCTTCTCCAGGTAGGTGTTCGGGTTGGCGCCGGCCTGAGCCAGGTCCGCGCGGGTGGCGGACCAGACGAGCAGCGTGCCGATCAGGGCAAGCGTGAGCACGGCCAGGATCAGCACCCAGTCCATGTGCCGCAGCACGGAGTCCCTGGCCAGGGCCCGTTGCCGCAGGCTGCGCTTGCGGAATGCGGGCCCGCCGCCCGCCGGCCGGACGGGGGCGAGCTTGCCGTAGCCGGTCAGGCGGCCGGAGCCAAAGGTGCCGGAGCGCTGGAAGCTCATCACTTGCTCCTCGCGTATCCGGGAGGCGCGGTGATCGCGCCGTCGGCGGACATCTGCGGCAGCTTCCGCGGCGCCTGGCCGCCGGGGAAGGCGGCGTGGTGGCCTTCCAGTCCGTAGATCGAGTCCCAGATCTGCCGTGCGCAGGGGGCGGAGACGTCCGCGCCCTCACCTGACTTGGGGACCATCACCACCACCACGTACTGAGGGTTGTTCGCCGGCGCGAACGAGGCGAACACGGAGGTTGCCTGCCCACCGAACACCTCAGCGGTACCGGTCTTGGCCGCGACCTGAAGCTTGTTCAGCGGGAAACCCGCGAACGCGCCCGCCGCCGTTCCCTGGGTGACCACGTCGACCAGTGCATTCTTGATGTAGTCCAGCGCCCAGCGCGGCGTGGGCAGATGCCCGGCCACCGGCGGCGTGATCCGCTTAGCGACCTTCCCCGCCGGCGACAGCAGGGCCGCGCCGATCCGCGGGCTGTACAGAGTGCCCCCGTTGGCGAGCGCGGCATAGGCCCGCGCCAGCTGCAGCGGGGTGACCGTCACATAACCCTGGCCGATCGCGGCGATCGCCGCCTGCCCGGGCGCCCACTGATACCCGGACCGGCAGTTCTCGTACGCGATCTGCTGGACATAGCTGCCGTTCGGGTTGCCGTGCTTGCACCAGTAGCCCTTGTACTGCTTCCAGTAGTTGTACAGCCACTGCCGGGTGGGCACGGTGCCGGATGACTCCTCCGGCAGGTCGATCCCGGTGTTGCGGCCGAACCCCCAGTCCAGCTCCATCCTCTGCATCTTCTGGACCGGCGCGCGGGGGTTCGCGGCGAAGTTCGCGTTGTACCTGTCGCGCAGGTACATCTGGTAAGCGATCTGGTAGAAGACCGTGTCGCAGGACATGACCAGCGCCTGGTGCAGCGACATCGGCCCGAGGTTGTGCGTGGTCCAGTTGTTGAACGTATGGCCGGCGATGGTCACCGCGCCCGGGCAGCTGTAGGGACCCGCCGTCGACATCCCGTTCTTGATCGCCGCCGCCGTCGACGTGACCTTCCAGGTGGACCCGGGGCCGTACTCGCCCTGGGTGGCCCGGTTCAGGATCGGCACTCCGTGGTGGGCGCCGAACAGGTCATGGAATTGCCGGGCGGAGATGCCACCGGTCCAGACGGCGGGATCGTAGGTCGGGTAGCTGGCCATCGCGACCACCCGTCCCCGGGTGGTCATCACCACCGCCGCCCCAGTGGTCGCTCCGGGGTTGCCCTCCGCCTGAGCGCGGCCGATGGCCCGCTGCAGGGCGTTCTGCGTGTCCTGCTGGAGCTGGGCGTTGATGCTGGTCACGAGCGTGTTGCCGGGCACGGCCGGGGTCTGGCGGCGGATCGCGGTCACCTCGCCCGCGGCGTTGACCGACAGCACCTGCCGGCCCGCCGTCCCGCGCAGCTGCCGGTCGTACTGCTGCTCGAGGCCGGCCTGTCCGACCAGGTCCACGCCCGAGAAGCCGGTGACGGGGAGGTGACGCCGCTTGATCTCCTGCGGCGTGATGGGCTGCAGGTACCCGAGCATCTGCGCGGCAGCCGTGCCGTACGGCTGGTGGTAGTCGATCACCGGCTGGACCTCTGCGGTCACCCCGGGAAAGTCGCGCCGGCTCTCCATGATCTGCAGGGCGACCGAGTCCGGCGCGTGCTGATCGACGGGGATCGGCTGGTACGGCGAGCCCTGCCAGCACGGCTGGGACACGCCGCGTGTGCACAGCCGGATCCGCTGCTGGAGCAACCGGTAGGGCATGTGCAGCAGCTTCGCCAGCCGGTGCAGCACCGCCACGCCCCCGTCGGGCTGCTGTGCCACCTCCGCCCGGTTCACCGAGACCACCAGCGAGGTCTTGTTGCTGATCAGCGGCTGGCCGACGTCGTCGAGGATCCCGCCCCGGACCGACGGCACGATCACCGTCCTGGTCTGGTCCTGTGCCGCCGCGCTGGCGTAGGAACCGCCGGTCATGACCTGCAGGTACCACAGCCGGCCGCCGAGCGAGATCAGCAACGCGGCCACCACCACGTACAGGACCAGCAGGCGCCGGCGCGCCGCGGGGATCATGGCAGTCCTCCCGTCCGCTTGCTTGCTGTACGCCACACCGCCGAGCGGCGACGCCCGAATCCGCCACGCCGGCTTCCCCCGAAGCCGCGCCGCCTCCCGCCGAGGCCCCCGCCGTTGCCGCCGGGGAGCCCGCCGCCGGGCAGTGCACCCCGGCGCCCGGGCAGGACGCGGTCGGCCCAGCGCAGCAGGCCGCGGTCGCCACCCCGGAACCTGGGAGCCGCGCCGCGGCCGCGGCCGGACCGGCGCGGGCCTGGGGCACCCGGCGTGCGGCGCCCGGCACTGCCGCCGCTGAGCACGCCGCCGCCGACGATCCCGTCCCCGCGCCGGCCGCGCAGGCGCAGCGGGGCGGACCGGGCCGGTCTCCCGCGGCCCGCCGTGCTCAGGGCCGACGGGCCGCCGCGGAAGGCGCGTGACCGGAGCCGGGGCGACGACCCGGCACGGGGCGGGCCACCCGCGGAACCGCTGCCGGCCGGGCCACCGGACCCGCGAAACGCGGCTCCGCGCATCCGGGACTCGCGGCCGTGGCCGCCCGGCGGCCCGGCCAGGCCGCCGCCGACCAGGCCGCGCAGCGAGCCGCCCAGCACCCCGTCACCGCGCCGCGGGGTGCCCAGCCGCAGGTGCACCGGCCGCCCCGGGGCAGCGGTGCCAGCCGGCCGGCCCAGCCCGGCCTGGGCGGCGGCCGCGGAACCGGCGACGCCGTTGCGGGCCCGCAACCGCGGCGCGCGGCGGCGCCACCCCCGGGGCGCGGCCCGCTGCCCCGGGGCGCCCTGACGGCCGCCGACCCAGCCATCGCCCTGGCGGGCGGCCGCCGCCCGCAGCCGCGGCTCGCGCCCGCTCCTGGTGTCCCGGACGGCGGTCCCGGCCATGGCGGCGCCGGCCGCTGCCATGCCGCCGAGCAGCCCGGCACCGGCCAGATCCCGGCCCGCCAGGTGCCCTGGTGCGCGCGCACGGGCGGTTGCCCAGCCGCCGTACCCGCTAAACCGGACGACCGCGTACACCACGAAGGGACAGAGCAGGATGTCGTAGAACACCGCGACGGGCAGCACCAGCCGCACCGACTGCCAGGTGATGTCGGGGTCGCCGAAGATCATGCCGGCCAGCGCGTACAGGGCCTCGCCGGCGGTGACGCCGAGCACGACCACGGCGAGCGGCAGCCAGGTCGAACGCTCCAGCGGGCCGCGCAGCCGCCCGCACCCGTAGCCGATCACGCAGAACACCAGCGCGCTCAGGCCCAGCAGGTTGCTGGCGGGCGGCGCCATGTCCAGCGCGAGGCCGGCGCCGAATCCGATCAGTATGCCGTCCATCGGGCCGCTGGCGAGCGCGAGCGTGACCACCAGGACAAGAACCAGGTTGGGCGCCGATCCGCCCGGGAGGGGCAACCGGTCCAGCAGCGCCGTCTGGAGCACCACTGCGGCCAGGATGGCTGCGACCGCGAAGATGACCCGCCGCACCTCAGCCGCCGACGCTCGCTGTGGCCGCCGGGCTCGGAGCCTGGCTGGAACGTCCGCCGGACGGCGCCGGACTCGGAGTGGGCGTAACCGGCCGGGGCGGCAGCACCGAGTCACGCGGGTTGGTGCGCGGCGGGACGATCACGACCCCTACCACACCGAGCGACCGCTCATCGGTGTAGGGCCGGACGAGGGCGAGCTTGGTGAGCGAGGCGGCGCTCGCCCGCACCTGGGTGATCACCCCCACCGGGACCCCGGGCACATACGGCCGCCCATGCACCGAGCCGAACGTGACCAGTTGCTGCCCCGGCTGGAGCACGGCGCCCGCGTCGAAGACCTGCAGCCGCAACATCGCGGGGCCGGGCCGGGTCCGGCCGGTGCCGGTGACCGCCCCGATCTGCCCGGTGCTGGCCAGCCGCACTCCCACCGTGGACGACGCGTCGGTGGTGAGCAGCACGGTCGACGTGCGCGCGGCCACTGAGGTGACCGTCCCGACCAGGCCGGCCCCGTTCAGTACCGTCTCGTCGGGCTTGATGCCGTCGTCGCGGCCGGCATCGATGGTGACCGAGCTGTTGTACCCGGGGCCTGCCGCGATCACGTTCGCGGCAACGATCCGGTACCGGCCTCGTCCGGCAAGGACCAGCAGCCGCTGCAGCTGGGCCTCCTGCGCCTTGCTGAGCCGCGCCTGGCTCAGTTCCGTGCGCAGCCTGATGAGCTCGCGCTGGAGCCCTTCGATCTTCCCCTGAGAGGCCGACCCGCTGGTGACGTTGCCGAAGAAGCCGGCCACCGGCCGGGCCACCGAGCCCACCAGGCTCTCAGCCGAACCGAAGATGGTCCCGCCGATCCCGCGCAGGCCGCTGATGGGGCCGCCGGCTACGTCCCGCGAGTCGACAGTGATCAGTGCCAGCGCGGCGATCAGGAGCACGCCGAGAATCAGGCGGGTCCGCCGACTGTCGTGCACCGGGCCTCCTCATCCACGCCGCCACCGCGGCTGGCCGCTCAACTTTGCGGTCAGCGCCTCGACTCTGGCACCAGCACCTGCCGCAGCGTGTCGAAATCCTCCACGCACTTGCCGGTACCCAGTACCACGGAATCAAGCGGGTTATCGGCCATGTGGATGGGCATGCCCGTCTCTTCGCGCAGGCGCTCGTCCAGTCCGCGCAGCAGCGCTCCGCCCCCGGTCAGCGCGATCCCCCGGTCCATCACGTCGCCGGCCAGCTCGGGCGGGCATTTGTCGAGCGTCGTCTTGACCGCGTCGACGATGAGCGCGAGCGGCTCCTCGATGGCCCGGCGGATCTCCTCCGCCGAGATCACGATCGTCTTGGGGAGCCCGCTGACCAGATCCCGGCCGCGGATCTCGGCGTGCGGTTCGTCGGCCGACGGGTACGCCGACCCCAGCGCCATCTTGATCTCTTCGGCGGTCCGCTCGCCGAGCATCAGCGAGTACTCCTTCTTGCCGAACGTGATGATGGCCTGGTCGAGCTCGTCCCCGCCGATCCTGATCGACGCCGACGTCACGATCCCGCCCAGCGAGATCACGGCTACCTCGGTGGTACCGCCGCCGATGTCCACCACCATGTTGCCGGTCGGCTCGTTGACCGGCAGGCCGGCCCCGATGGCCGCGGCCATGGGCTCCTCGATGATGTAGACCCGGCGCGCGCCCGCCTGGTGGCCGGCTTCCTTCACCGCGCTCTGCTCCACGCCCGTGATGCCGCTCGGCACCGCCACCACGACCCGCGGCTTGGCCAGGTGGCTGCGCCTGTGCACCTTCTGGATGAAATACCGCAGCATGCGCTCGGTCACGTCGAAGTCCGCGATGACCCCATCCTTGAGCGGCCGGACCGCCACGATGTTGCCGGGGGTCCTGCCAATCATCCGTTTGGCCTCCACCCCGACCGCCACGATCTGGCCGTTGTTCGTGTTGAGGGCCACCACCGATGGCTCGTTGAGCACAATCCCGCGCCCCCGCACATACACCAGGGTGTTGGCGGTGCCCAGATCGACG
This sequence comes from Streptosporangiaceae bacterium, assembly GCA_036824445.1. Classification (GTDB taxonomy): domain Bacteria; phylum Actinomycetota; class Actinomycetes; order Streptosporangiales; family Streptosporangiaceae; genus UBA9676. Next base: position 7,745 of record DAITAE010000139.1, read on the forward strand.
GCCATGTCACGGCCAAGGAAAGCCAGCGCGTTGCTCATAAGGCACGAGAACCTTCCAGACGGGTCCTGCTCGTGATTTCTGTTGCGGCCGCGGTTTACGTCCCCGCGGGCTGGAACGCGGCCTTGTGTCCTTCATGGACCAGGCCAGCGCCGCCTAAACAAGATCGGGAAAGAAGATCTTGATTTCCCGGTCGGCTGAGTCTGGCGAGTCCGATCCGTGCACAATGTTCTCCTGCACCTCCAACGCATGATCCCCGCGGATGGTGCCCGGGGTCGCGCGGACCGGATCGGTGGCGCCGGCGATCCCACGGAACGCCTCGATGGCGCGCGGCCCCTCGGCGACCAGGGCAACCAGCGGCCCGGAAGTGATGAAATCGACCAGGGGGCCGAAGAACGGCTTGCCGGAATGCTCCGCGTAGTGCGTCTGCGCGATGCCGGTGTCGAGCACGCGCAGATCCATGGCGATGATCCGCAGTCCCTTGCGCTCGATCCTGGACAAGACGTCCCCGATCAGGCCGCGGCGCACCCCATCCGGCTTGACCAGGACCAGGGTTCGTTCAGTCAAGTAAATTCCCCCTCGCGCCAGCCCCGCTGGCTGTCGCAGAGTGATCAGCAGTGACTCGTGCGTGCGCAATCCTACCGGTGCGCGGGGCGGCGCAGCGGTCCCGGCACGCCCGGTTGCGCGAAACTCTGCAGGCTGAACTCCTGCTGGTCAGGCTAGGGCCGGGGAGCCTCGCGGTACCGCAGTCCCAGCCAGATCGCGACGGCCCACAGCGCGGCGAACACCGCGCCCAGCGCGTACATCGCCGGGACCACCAGCCCGGCCGCGATGATGCCCAGCTGCAGCACGCTGCCCACCGCCAGCGTCCAGCCCTGCCCGGGCCGGCCCACCACCGCCGCCAGCAGCACCGCGATACCGGCCAGCACGCCGCCAGCCACGCCGGCCCACAGGCGCGGCTCATGCTCGATGGTGATGGCCACCGGGATGGCGAGCCCGATCACGATCGCCTCAAATATCAGCACCGTGGCGCAGAGCCGTCTCATCGGGGCCGCCTCACCCGAGGTCAGTCCCTCCCTGGCGGCCGCGCCGGTCACCCCCGGCGGCGCCGCCACCCGCGCCGAGCAGCGACCGAGCGTCGCCCGCGGTTACCACCGACCCGGTTACCAGCACGCCGGAGCCACCGAGGCCATCGGCCGCTGCCTCGTCGGCCATGCCGACCGCGATGTCGATCGCGTCGTCGAGCCGGCCCGCGACGCGTACCCGGTCCGGCCCGAACACCTCCGCTGCGAGGTCCGCGAGCTTGCCGGGGTCCATCGACCGGTCCGAGGAGTTACGCGTCACCACGAGCCCGTCGGCGACCGGTTCCAGCTGGTCGAGGACGGCCGGCACGTCCTTGTCGGCGCTGATCGCGAGGACCGCGATCAGGCTCCGGAACGAGAACGCCTCGGTCACCGCCGCGACGCTGGCCGCCATGCCGGCCGGGTTGTGGGCGGAGTCGGCGATCACCACCGGGCTGCGCCGCA
>DAITAE010000665.1:0-2488 GCA_036824445.1 Streptosporangiaceae bacterium
CGGTCAGGGCGCGCCGCGGCGTGGCCGCTGCCCGTTCGGCCAGCGCGGCGCGGCCCACGAAGTCACCTGGCTTGTCGAACACCACCACCCGCCCCAGGCCGGCGTCGAACGGGGTCACCTCCGGGCCCAGTTCGTTGCCGTACAGCGGCATGCCGGCCTCGAGCCGGAGCGTATCGCGGGCAGCGAGCCCGGCGGGCACCAGCCCGTCTGCTTCCCCTGCCCCGGCGAGCGCCATCCAGACCGGCTCTGCGTCGCCGGGGCTGGTGAAGAGCTCGAAACCGTCCTCCCCCGTGTAGCCGGTGCGGGCGAGCAGCACCTTGCGCCCGGCGACCTCGGCGCGCTGGCCGGTGTAGTAGCGCACCTCATCCAGCCCGATATCGGCGAGGGGCTGCAGGATGCGGCCCGCGTGAGGGCCCTGGATGGCGATCAGCGCGTAGTCGTCGGTCAGGTCATCGACTTCGGCCGGGAAGGCCCTTGCCCGTTCCCGCAGCGCGGCGGCCACGACCCCCGTGTTCGCGGCGTTGGCCACCACCAGGAACTCGGCGTCCGCGAGCCGGTACACGATGAGGTCGTCAAGCACCCCGCCGTCGGGTGCGCAGATCATCGTGTACCGCGCGCGGCCCGACTGCAGCGCCGACAGGTGTCCGACCAGTGCGTAGTCGAGCGCGGCGGCCGCACCGGGCCCGCTCACGGCGATCTCGCCCATGTGTGAGAGGTCGAACAGGCCGGCCGCGCCGCGAACCGCCCGGTGCTCAGCGGTCTCACTGCGGTACCGCAGCGGCATCAGCCAGCCCGCGAAGTCTGTCATCGTGGCGCCGAGGCTTTCGTGGATGGCGCGCAGCGGCGTGGGCCGGGGCTGGCCGTCGGCTGGCTGCGCCTCGTCGCGCGTCATCATCACCGAGCTACTCCCAAGCTGGTCGCTGCCGTCTTTGGCCTCGCACGGCCCGGCGCGGTCAGACTACCGGGATCCGCCGCCGTGCCGCCGCCCTGACCCACCGCCGCCCTCGCCCGCCGCCTGACAGGCCGTAGCCATAACCCGGGCCGCCGCGCTGGCCCAGTCGGCAAGAGTAGGGTGGCGGCGTGGACCTGCTCAGCGATGATGAGATCACGGCAGCGCTGGCCGGGCTGCCCAGCTGGACACGTACCGGCAACAGCATCAGCCGGACGGTGGAGCTCGCGGATTTCCGTGCCGCGATGCTCTTCACCGGGGCGGTGGCGTACATGGCCGAGAAGGCCAACCATCATCCGGACATCCTGATCGAGTGGAACAAGGTCACGCTGACGCTGTCGACCCATTCCGCCGGGGGCCTCACCGCCGCCGACATGACGCTGGCGGGGCATCTCGACGCGCTGCACGGGGGCTCGTAGGCGCGCCAGCGCGATGCTGCCGCCGCGACGTTCGTGATCATGACCGCGGTGGCGCTCTAGCACCCCCTAAGTCATGATCACGATGAGGTGGGCCGGAACCCGGGCCAGGGGAGGACCGCGGTTAGCCGCCGAACGTGCAGGGCAGGTGCTTGACGCCGTTGATGAAGCTCGACAGCAGGCGGTCGGGCGGACCGGCGGCACGGATGTCCGGGATCCGTGTCAGCAGCTCCCGCAGCATGACGGTGATCTCCCGCCGCGCCAGGTGTGCTCCCAGGCAGAAATGCGGTCCGGCCGCGCCGAACCCGACATGCGGGTTCGGCGAGCGGGTGATGTCCAGCCGCGCGGGATCGGCGAACACGGTCTCGTCCTGGTTGGCCGACCAGTAGTAGAGCACCGTCTTGTCGCCCTCGCGGTAGTCGTGCCCGTTCATATGGTGGTCCCGGGTGACGGTGCGCCGCATGAAGATCACCGGCGAGCTGTAGCGCACCAGCTCCTCCACCGCGGCGCCGATCCGGCCATCGAAGTCAGCCATCAGGAGTTCCCGCTGGTCGGGGAAGTCCGTCAGCAGCGTCAGCGAGTGCGAGATCGCGTTCCGGGTGGTCTCGTTGCCGGCCACCACGAGCAGGATGAAGAACGATGCGAGTTCCGCGCTGGTCAGGTGCTCGCCGTCGATGTTCGCGGTGACCAACGCGCTGACCAGGTCGTCGCCGGGGCGTCCCGCGCGCTCGGCCGCCAGGCCGGTGACCAGGTCGGCGAGCTCGGCCCCGGCCGCGAGGATCTGGCCCACCGCCTCGTCCAGATCCTCACTGATCAGGTCGGGGTCCATGCCGGACAGGATGGTATTGGTGTCGTGCAGGACGAGGCCGTAGCTGCTATCCGGGATTCCCATCAGCTGGCAGATGATGGTCAGCGGCAGCCGGGCGGCGACGTGCTCGACGAAGTCGCAGGGACCGGTAGCCAGCAGATCGTCGACGATCGCGGCGGCTACCCGCTGCACGTCGCCCTCGAACTTCTGGATCATCCGGGGGGTGAACGCCCGGGACACGATCCGGCGGAGCCGGGCGTGGCGCGGGTCGTCCATGTTGATCATCGACCCGAAGTACTCGTTGAACTCGGCCGG
>DAITAE010000666.1:0-2482 GCA_036824445.1 Streptosporangiaceae bacterium
GCGACGCTGGACGGCGAGCGGCTGGCGACCCTGGCCTGGCTGGCGGGCGCCGGCTACCCGGCGGCCTCGCTGGACAAGGCGTGGCGGCAGCTGGCGTTCGGCGCCCACCATGACGCGATCACCGGCACCGAGTCCGACCAGGTCTACCTCGACCTGCTCGGCGGCTGGCGGGAGGCGTTCGAGCGCGGGGACGCCGCCCGCCGCGACGCGGCCGGCTACCTGGCCTCCCTCGCCGACACCCGCCCGCAAGAGTCCATCCGTGATCACGGACGATTGCCCGCGGATAGCCCACAGGATCGCCCGCGATCATGGACCGCCCCCCGGCCCGTCGTCGTGTTCAGCACCGTGTCCTGGGAGCGCGCAGGGCTGGCCACGATCACGCTCGGCTTCGCCGAGCCCGGCACGACGTGGCTGGCCCTCTCCGACGACACCGGCGCGGACGTACCGTTCCTCGCCGAGGGGGTGCGCCGCCACGGCGACGGGACCCTCGCCGAGGTGACGGTCACGTTCCGCGCGGCCGGCGTGCCCGCGCTCGGCTACCGGACCTACTGGGTGAGCGCGGCGCCCGGGCCCGGCGCCGAGGGCTGGGCGGCCGGCCCAGCCACGACCACGGTGATACAGAACGAAGCCTTCGGGGTCGAGGCCGACCCCACGCGGGGCGGGACGCTCACCCGGATCCTGGACCGGCGTTCCGGCGCGGAGCTGCTGCGCGGGCCCGGCAACGAGCTGGTGCTCCAGGACGAGTACGACTATCACCCGCGCTGGGGTGAGGGACCGTGGCTGCTGTCCCCCAAGGGGCCGGGAGTCGGGTCCGCGGCCGTGCCCGCCCCGGTCCGCGCGGAGCGGTGTGCCATCGGCTCCCGGCTGGTCACCGAGTTCACCCTGGGCGGGCTCCGGGTCAGCCAGGAGACGATCCTGTGGGAGGGGCTCGACCGGGTCGAGTTCCGCACCCACATAGACGGCTCGATCGGCCAGGACCGGCTGCTGCGGGTGCGCTTCCCGGCCGACGTGCCGGGCGCGCTGCCGGTGTACCAGTGCGCCACCGCCGTGGTGGGCCGCCCATTCGGCACGCCCGACACCGACGTGGCGCACACCGCCTTCACCCTCGACAACCCGGCACACGAATGGTTCGGCCTCGGCGCCACCGCGCGGGTGCTCAGCGGCGGCCACGCCAGCCCGGTCGGCGTCGCCGAGGTCATCGTCCCGGACCTGCCCGACGCGGGCCGCGGCGCGGTGCGCGATCTCGTCGCGGCGCTGGCCGCCCAGGGGGTGACCGCGACGTGCTCCCGCGCGGACGGCCCCCGCTACGGCGCGCTCGACGTCGACTCGAACGTCCCGGACTGCCGGATCGCGCTGGGCGGGCCGGACATCAACCCGTGGACCGCACGGCTGCTCGCCGCGCTCGGGCCGCCCGCCGCGGACGAGCTCGCCGGGCGGCTGGCGGCCGGCGGCCGGGTGTGGATGCCGGCCGCCCGGCCGCGTGAGCTCGTGTTCGGGCCCGACCCGGACGTACGCGGCGAACGGGACCTGCCGGTGCTCGTCGTCACCGGCCCCGACCTGGCGGCAGCTGCCACAGCGCTGGCCGGTGATCTGGCCGGCTCGGTCATCGAGGCGGACAGCGCCGGCGGCTCCCCGGACCCGCCGCTGGCCGCTCACTGCCTGGCGCTGCTGAACCGCGGGACGCCCAGCAGCCTGATCACCGCCGACGGGACGCTGCACATCGCGCTGATGCGGGCCAGCAGCGCGTGGCCGGCCGGGGTCTGGATCGACGGAGACCGGCGCACCGCACCGGACGGGAGCAGTTTCGCCTGGCAGCACTGGAGCCATACGTTCGAGTACGCCCTGGTGGCCGGTGCGGGCGACTGGCGCGACGCGGGATTCACCGTGGCCGGCCAGGAGTACAACCACGGCCTGCTCGCCTGCGAGACGGGCGTCCACCGTGGTCCCCTGCCGGCCGCCGCGAGCCTGTGCGAGGTCGGCAGCGCGGCCGGGCCCGGGCAGGCAGCGCCTGGCCCGGCAGCGCCCGGCCCGGCAGCGCCCGGCCCGGCAGCGCCCGGCCCGGCGGCACCCGGCCCGGCGGCGATGCTCACGGCTCTGAAGCCACGCGGGAACCCGCTGGCGGCGGGCCGGCCTGGGCAGCCACGCCGGGAGGACGGGGTGACGGTCCGGCTGCGGGACGCGCGCGGACGGGCCACGGCCGCCCGGGTGCGCTTGTTCACAGGGCTCGGCTCCGTGCGCATGTCCGGCCTCCTCGAGGACGCCGACGGTCCGCCGCTGCCGCTGGTGGACGGCGCCGCGGAGGCGGCGGTGCCCACCGCCGGCATGGTGACGCTGGCGCTGTCGGTACCGGGACGCGGGCCCGCGGGTCTGGAACCGGGCGGTGTTCCTCCCGAGCCGGGCCGTGTTCCTCCCGAGCCGGGCCGTGTTCTTGCCGAGCCGGGTGGTATTCCTCCCGAGCCGGGCGAGGTTCCTCCCGAGCCGG
>DAITAE010000140.1:0-9222 GCA_036824445.1 Streptosporangiaceae bacterium
TGCTGTCCCGGGGCCGGTTCAGCTCGCCTGCCCGTCGAGGAAGGCGAGGGTGACCGCGGCGAACAGCGGCGAGCTGAAGACGTTGTAGTGGGTCAGGCCGGGCAGGATCGCGAGCGCGTGCCCGCCTTGCGGGCGGCCCTCGCCCATCCAGCCGCCGTCGCGGAGACCGCCGTCGAGCAGCCGGAAAACTTCGACGTAGTGGCTCGGCGGCGCCATATCAGCGTCGGCGGCGACGATCAGCGTCGGCACCTGCAGGCCGCGGACCTCCTCGGTGAAGTCGAAGTCCTTCGCCATCGACTCGCCCATCTTGTCCAGGAGCCGGGGGAAGTCCTCGGGGCGCGGTGCGACCCGCTGGTAGAGCTCATACATCGGCGTGTCCTTCATGAACTCGGCCGCTGCCGCGTTCACCTGGCCCTGTTGCGCGAGTATCTCCGGATAGATCGCGTCGCGCCGGATGTTGGCCGAGGCCGCAACGAGCCTGCGGACCTTGGCCGGGTACTTCACCGCCGTTTGCAGCGCCACTCCGCCGCCGAGCGAGTAGCCGACAAGATCGGTCTTGTCCAGCCCGAGGTGGTCGATGAGCGCCGCGATGTCATCGGCCATGAGGCGAATATCGATTGGCCGGTCGATGTCGGCGGTCCGGCCGTGGCCCTGCAGGTCGACGGCGATGACCTGGTGGCGCTCGGCCAGCGTGGGCAGGATCGGCCCGAACATCTCGCCCGATCCGAGCCCGCCGTGGAGCAGGATCAGCGGCCGCCCGCCGCCGTGTGTCTCATAGTAGAGGTTAATGCCGTTGACCTGCGCGTATTGCCCGGTGCCCGTAGCCCCGGCCGTCCAATCGGTGGTGGACATGGCGCTGCTCCTCACGTGCTCGATGGCGGTCAGATGCGGTACAGACCCCGCTGCCATCTGGAACTCATCGGGCGGTGCGGCCGTGGGCGCCTTTCACCCGCTCGCAGAGGCGCCCGCCGCTGGGAGCAGCTCTGCATACGCCACCGAGAGTATGCCAAAGCGCGCCGGGCCCGGCGCGCCCGCGTGGCCAGTCCGCGTCGCGGCCAGTGAGCACCGGTCCCTGGTCAGCCGCGCGTAGTGAGGCGGCCGGTGCCTGCTACCGGACGGGCGCGGCGCACCGCCGGCTTACTCCCCGGGACGCAGGACAAGCGCCTTCCCCGGGCCGACGACGGCGCAGTACCGCGCCGGGTTGCATGGGCGGTGTCCGACGACGAGCGAAGGACCGGCCAGGACCGGCCGGGCGAGTAAGGAGGGATCACGATGGCGTTTCCCGGGCAGATTCTGGTCAACCCGGACAGCGGGGAGCGGTTCATCTTCCGTACCACCGCGGGTGAGTCCCGCGGCGAGCTGCTGGAGTTCGACACGGTGATCGAGCCGCACGGGCGGGTGCCCGGCGGGCACGTCCACCCCGGCCAGCAGGAAAGCTTCGAGGTCCGCGAAGGGGTCATGCGGTTCCGCAAGGGCCTGCGCACGGTGACCGCCGGGCCGGGTGATCTCGTAGTGGTCGAGCCGGGCGCCTACCACCGGTTCGCCAACGCCGGCGACGAGCCGGCCATCGTCCGGGTGCGGGTGACCCCGGCGCTGCGGATGGAGGAGCTGTTCGAGACCGTCGCCGCGCTGGCGGCCGAGGGCCGAACCCTGCCCTCGGGCATGCCCCGCCCGCTGGACCTGGCGCTGTTCATGCGCGAATTCGAGCAGGAGGTGGCCGCCCCCGTCGCGCCGGCCCTGGTCCGTGCGGTGATGGCGCCGCTGGCGGCGATCGGCGAGCGCCGCGGCCTGGGCGAGCGCTACCGGCGCTACCACCCGGTCCCGGCTGGCCCGGCATCCCGGCGCCCCGCCCCCACCCGTCCCGGCGCGGGCCGGGCATCCGCCACCCGCCCGTCCCCCGCCCGCCCAGCGCCGTCCAGGCCCGGCGGGCCCGGCGGGCCCGGGGCAACCGGCCGCCAGCGGACGGCCGCTCGGCGCGGGTGAGACCCAAGCTACGGCAGCGCACTGCATCCACAGGAGGAGGTGAGACATGATCGCGGGGCTGGCACCGGCCCGGCCGAGATGGCACTGGCCGAGCTGTACGCCCGCGGTGAGATCGACGCCGACGAGTACCGGCGCCGCCAGGCAGTGCTGCGTGAGCAGCATGACCAGGGGCCGGGCAGTTGACGGACCAGCCCGCGACGGCACCGCGCCAGCTGTGCATTCCCTGCACCCGCATGGGCCCGAACAGACCGCTGCGGCGCGGCTGACGTGCTGACCACCGCTGTGCCCATCCCGCCTCCGCGAACGGCCGGGCCCGTACCAGGCGGTCCACGTTCCCGGACCGACCCGGTCACAGTGCCGGAGCACCACGCCTGCGTTAGGTACTCCGCGCTTGCTGTTGTAGGTACTGGGTCACCTGGGTGGCGGCGATCGAGCCCACGCCGACCGCGGACGCGACCCGTTTGACCGAGCCGTGGCGGACGTCGCCAGCGGCGAATACGCCGGGCAGGCTGGTCTCCAGCGGGAACGGCGGGCGCGGCAGCGCCCAACTGGCCGCCGGGTCTCCGCCGTCGGTGAGGTCGCTTCCGGTGACGACGAACCCGCGCTCGTCCCGGCCGATCTGGGGCGGTAGCCAGTCGGTGTGCGGCACGGCGCCGATCAGCACCACCAGCGCGGAGGCGGGAACGGTCTTGGTGTCGCCCGTACTGGTGTCTTTCAAGATCAAGGCTTCTAGTTTGCCTCTGCCCTCGGCGCCGGCGATCTTGGTGCTGGTGCGGACGTCGATGTTGGCCGTTGCGGTGATCTCGTCGATCAGGTACTGGGACATCCGGGCTGCCAGGGAATCGCCGCGTACCACGATCGTGACCTGCTGCGCGTACCGCGCCAGGTTGACAGCGGCCTGGCCTGCGGAATTGGCTCCGCCTGCGATGAAGACGTGGTCACCGCCGCCGCCGGACCGCCGGCGTATCGCGCCGGACTGCCGTGTGACCGGCTCACCCCGGGGCGGGGCCACGAAAACCGGTCGCCCCTGGTCGTGGCACACCTTACGTTCTTGAGCCGTGCGAAACCCTCCAGTGGACCTGGTACCGGAGCGCTTGGGACGGGCGCTCGCCGAGGGCTGGCGCCTTCATGCCGCGTCGATGGAGTACGTGCCGGAGGGCGGGGGCAGCCACCACTGGAAGCTGACCGGCGACGATCGCCTGCCCCATTTCGTCACGGTCGACGACCTCGACAATAAGGACTGGCTGGGCGACACCAGAGAGGCCGTGTTCAAGGGACTGGGCCGTGCCCTGGACACGGCCGCCGCGCTCCGCCACGAGGCAGGCCTGCCGTTCGTGGTGGCACCGATCGCAGCGCGCGATGGCGAGCTGCTGCGCCGCCTTGATGACCGGTACACCGTCTCCGTTTTCCCATTCCTGGCCGGCCGTTCCTATCCGTTCGGCCCCTACACCGATGCGCGGCTTCGCGGGCTGGCGCTGGACATGATCGCCGCGCTGCACCAGTCCACCCCTGCAGTTCGCGGCCGCGCTCCCCACCATGTCCCCCGCTTCGCGGGCCGGGGCGACCTGGACGCCTTCCTCCGCGACCCCGATCGCCCGTGGGACGGCGGGCCGTTCTCTGAACCGGCGCGCCGTCTACTCGTGACCCGCACCGCGGATCTTGCCCAGCTCGCCGGGGGCTTCGACCGCCTGGCCGGCATCACTGCCCCAGCACGAGCGGACCGGGTCATCACCCACGGCGAGCCGCACCCGGCCAACCTGATGTCGGTGGACGGCCGCCTCGTCCTGATCGACTGGGACACCGCCGCCCTGGCCCCGCCCGAACGCGACGTATCCCTGATCGCCACAACAAGCAACGAGGGCATCGACCGCTACCAGCAGGCGACCGGCCGCGAGCTGGACCCCGCCGTCATCACCCTCTATCGGCTGCGCTGGTACCTCGACGACCTGGCCAGTGCGATCCGCCTGTTTCGCAACCGCCATCGCGACACTCCCGACACCCGGCGGTGGTGGCACGGCCTGGTACCCGAACTGGAGCAGCTTCCCGGATGGCTAGACCTTCTGGCTCAACGCAAGGGATAGTTCCAGCAGTCGCGTGGGCCGCGCTGGCTCACACCTCCTTGGGCACGTGCCCGGCGTACACCAGGCGCATGATCTTGTGCCCGAAGTCGGCGGTGGGGCCAAACATCAGCGGGCAGCCGCCGTCGATCACGGTGATGCCGTGGGCCCGGCCGTAGCTGGTGGCGCCGGGCGAGACGCTGCCTGCGCCGGGGCCCCGGTGCATCCACACCTGCTTGATGCCGAGCTCGGCGCACTCGCGCATGGTGTCCTCGGCGATCTCGGGCCGGGTTCCGATCACCACCGCCTCGACCCCGCCGGGGATCGATTTCAGATCGTGATAGCACCGGTCCCCTTCGACCTGGTCGGTGTTCGGGTTGACCGCGAAGACCTGATATCCGCGCTCGCGCAGCCGTCGGTACACGTTGTTGCTCCCGTGCGTCTTGGGCGTGCGGGACACCCCCGTGACCGCCACTCGCTTGCTGGCCAGGAACGCGGCTGCGGCATCGTTGATGCTCTGCATGGCTCCTCCCTTTCCGTCTCTCAGTGGTCGTGTTCGGCGTCGAGCGCCAGGTCCAGCGCGAGGACGCTGGCCAAGATCAGCACGTGGTCCTCGCCCGGGGCGACGTCGACCGTGTAGCTGTCGGTCACGCTCAGCCAGCGCTTGGAGACGGTCGCAACGGTCTGGCCGTCCCGCTCGATCGTGAACTCGTGGCTGAGCAGGTCGCCGTCGATCTCCATCTCGCCGGCGCCGTGGACGTCGATCGTGAACCGGTCGCCGAAGGCGGTGAACAGGCGCTTGCGCACCTCGGCCACGTCCTTGCCGTCGATGGTGATCTCGTAGGTGGGGCGGAGCGCGGCCAGCTTGCGGTGCACCTGCCCGGCCTCGCGCCCGGCCGGGTCGCGGAGGATAAGCCGGTTATACAGGCTCATCACCTTGCCGTCCACGTGCAGCACCGGCTGCCCGGCCTGGTCGGTGATGTCGGAGTCCTCACCCATGCGGAACATGCGCTCGCGGATCACATACATCGTCATCACACTCCGGCCCTGCTCAGTGGGTGCTCGCAGGCTCAAGCGCCTGGAGAAGGGTGAACCAGGTGGCGTCGACCCCTACCTTGTCCACCAGGGCGAGGAGCCGGGGCGACGGGTCGCCGTAGAACGTCATCTTGTGGTCGTAGGCGAATTCGGCGAACATGGCCTCCCGGGCTTCGCGGACATTCAGTGCGTGCTCAACCAGAGCGTCCGCATCCACATAGGCTTCGCGAACCTGGCACTCGGTCCCGTCTTTGCTGAGAAACCAGTCGTAGGCGAGCGTTCCGGTGTCCTTTTCCCTCGTCACCCGCATCATTTCGGCCGCTTGCCGCTTGAACCCCTCCAGCTGCCCATCACGGACCTTCAAATGGGCGCGTACTTCGAACTGGCTCATCGTCGTCCCCTCCTGAGCTTGAGTCAGGCTGTCGATCATCGTCGGAGCCTCCGATTCCTCACGCGGGCCGCAGCCAACCTTCGCCGCTAGATCATGAACCTCCGACAAGAGGTGCTCTGAAGCTCATGAAACTCCGAAACAGGAGCGGTGGCCGGGGGCGCACGTCCCCTCTATCCGGGACGAAGGCCCTCCCATGCAGATCGCGTTAGCACCCTCACCAATGCGGAGGCGCAGGTGATAGCCGTGCTGTCGCACGCACGGGTCCGCCCGGGCAAGTAACGGGGCCGCGGCGCGCCGGCGGGCTTATGCGGTCCAGACGATCGGCAACCGCTTGACGCCGCGCTGGAAGTTCGATCGCAGGTAAGAGGGCTGGCCCGCGTATCTGAGGGAGGACGTGCGGACCAGGACCTCATCGAATAGCGCGCGCACCTGGATGCGGGCGAGGTGGGCGCCCAGGCAGAAGTGGGGGCCGTGGCCGAACACCAGGTGGGGGTTGGGGTGGCGGCGGATGTCAAAGCGGTCGGGGCCGGTGAACACGGCTTCGTCGCGGTTGGCCGAGGTGAACGACACGACTATCTTGTCTCCTTCGCCGATGCGCTGCCCGCTGAGTTCGCAGTCGGAGGTTGCGGTGCGGCGAAAGGTCATGACCGGTGTCCACCAGCGCAGCATCTCCTCGGCCGCGGCGGGCATCAACGCTGGATCGGCGCGCAGGTCGTCCTGTGCGCTGGGGTGCTCGAGCAGTGCGATGCATGCGCCCGGCAGGCCGTTGCGCAGCGTCTCGTTCCCGGCCACCGCAAACAGCCAGAACATGTTCTCGAACTCAGCCACCGACACCCGGCCGCCGTCGTCGTCCACCTGTGCCAGCAGGATCGACATCACATCAGGCCCAGGGCGGCGCCGCCTCTCCTCGGCCAGCAGATGGGCGTAGGCGTAGAGGTCCGGCATGCCGGGGCGGGTCCGCGGATCGGGCATCCGGCCGTCGCTGCCCGGCACCGGCCGCAGCGCATGCGCCTGCCTTGCCATGGACGTGCCTGCGGCCGGGTCGAACTCAGCCGACGAGGCATAGTCGGGGTCCTGGTAGCCGATTACCCGGTTGGACCAGTCGAAGAGCAGCCAGCGGTCCTGCTGCGGCACGCCCAGCACGTCGGCCAGTGTCAGCAGCGGCAGATCCGCGGCCACGTCCTTGGCGAAGTCGCATTCACCCCGCGGGCCGGTGAACACCCGGTCGCAGATGGCCCGCACATGACCGCGGATACGGTCCTCAAGCTGCGAGACCGCCCGCCGCGTGAACGACCGGCTCAGCAGCCGCCGCAGCCGGGAGTGATCTGGCGGGTCCATGTTGAGCATCATCTGCCGGATATAGCCGAGCGCCTGCGGCGTCGCCGGGTCACGGATCTGCGTGGCCCCGAGCGAGGAAGAAAACAGCTGCGGCCTGGCCAGCACCGATTCGACATCGGTGTGCCGCAGCACCAGCCAGAACCCTGGGCCCGCCGGCCAGCCCAGGACGGGAGTCTCGGCCACCCAGGCGACGGGTGTCTCCGTTCGCAGCCGGGCCAGCGCCTCGAAAGGCACCCCGTCGACGTAGGTGGAAGGATCAAAGACGATCTTAGTTTCGGGCCGAGCAGACCGGGCCAGTGTCATTGCCGCCGCCCCAGGGGCTGCTCGATGGACGCCGCGAGCGTCACGCCTATCCCGCCTTGCCACAGTTGCCGAGTGTTGCCGACTTTAATCACCCGATGCGCCGGCGACCCACCCGTGCAGGACGACCTCGCCTCGCGCATGCCCGTCCTGTACCTAACGGATGGTTCCCGCCGCTGCCGATGGCCATGTATCTGGCACCCATACCCCGGCCGTACGGAGGCAGTCTCATGCCGTAATTGGCCCGGTCCACCGATAGTGCGCGCCGATCACTGTGGACTGGGCAAGCAGCCATTTCGGCACCTGGATGCCCACGTGGGGGGCCGGGCCCCGGCGGGCGCGGTGGCAGACTGCGGCCATGGAGCCTGGTCTGCGGATACACGATGGCGGCAGCGGGGAGCCGCTCTTGGTGCTGTTGCACGGCCTCGGCGCGACCAGCGACGTCTGGGGCGGGTGGTGGCCGTTGCTTGCCCGGCGGTGGCCGGGACGCTGGCTAGCGCCGGACCTGCCTGGGCACGGCGGCTCGCCGCCGCTAGCTGCCTATACCTTCGACGGCTACGCCGCCGCGGTCGCGGGTATCGTGCCGCCCGGTGCCCGCGTCGTCGTGCTGGGACATTCGCTGGGCGGCGTCGTCGGCCTGGCCTTGGCCAGCGGCAGGTTCCCCGTGCCGGTGCAGGCGGTCATCGGCCTGGGGATCAAGGTCGTTTGGAGCGATGAGGATCTGGACCGCGCCCAGGTCCTGGCCCGCCGGCCGCCGGCCTGGTTCGCGTCGCGCGACGAGGCCGCCGCCCGCTACCTGCGGGTGTCCGGCCTGGCCGACCTGGTGCCCGACGGTGACCCCGCCGTGGACGCCGGGCTGCGTGAGCAGAACGGGCAATGGCGGCTGGCCATGGACCCGGGTGCCTTCGCGATCGGGGCGCCCGACATGGGGCAACTGCTGGCAGGATCGCAGGCCCCGGTGACGCTGGCTCGCGGCGAGCACGACCCGATGAACACAGATGAGCAACTAGCCCGGCTGGGCGCCCCAACCGTCACGCTCCCCGGTCTCGGTCACAATGCCCACGTAGAAAGCCCGGAACGGTCGATCACCCTCCTCGACGCACATCAATGATCCGGGGACCGGTGGGCCGCAACCGATTCCACCGCGACGGGGATCCGGACATCGACGCCGCCCGGCTGCAGCACGGACTGCTCGGCGGCGACGGCCCGGTAGAGGCGATGACGCGCTGGCGCCTGCGCACTGCTGGGTGTCCAGGCTGGCAGCCCCTGTTCCAGAGATCGGCGGGAGTAGATCTCGATGCTTCTCTCCAGGTCAGGCCCGGCCACCATCCCGGCGGTGCCGCTAATGTACACCGCTGACGCAGCGCCGGGCCGCGCGCTGGAATCGAAGATCACCATGCTCACCCCGGGCGGATTCCGATGTTCTGCGAGTGCCTCGCCTGGGGATCGGACACCCAGAAGAATTCGCGGTAGCCCGCGTGCGCGTACCACAATGGCGAGACCCATGGAGCACCCTGCTGGTCCGCCGTAGCCAGCACGAGATACCGGCTGGCGTCGATGATCTGCGCCGCCATGACGGCAAGCTGGGCATCGTTTGTCACCGCGGCCTTGGCCTGGTCGTCGCCAGCCATCACCGCGCACCCCGGACGCGGTAGAGGCGGATCGGCGAGTTCATGGACATATGCAGCACGAGCCTGCCCATCGGTCTGCTCCGTTTCGTGCGATCGTCGTGACGAGGTGATCGAGGCGAGGTCGCCGATGCAGGTTCCCGGACGATTACCGCAGCGGCGGGTTGTCGTCTATATAGACGCGCCGGACCGGAAAACTCTTCGGTCCGCGGATGGATGATCCGGCCGGAGGTCCCGGTTCGCCGGCACCGACGCGAGCTGCGCGTGTACCGCCACCGGATGCCCGGGTCCAGTGATCAGGCCGAAGATCATGTGGACGAGGCGCTTCTGCGTTCCTGGCGCTCTCGGTAACGCTTCTCGGACCTGCTTGAACCATGAGGCCGCGACCTGATCTGCCGGCCGGGGAATGTCGCACTGCGGTGCCACAGTGGGCGCATGACAGGACGGCGAGTGCTCGCCTCCGAGTGGGCCAAGCTGTGGTCCCTGCGCT
>DAITAE010000141.1:0-9214 GCA_036824445.1 Streptosporangiaceae bacterium
GGTAGGCACACCATCACCCACGCTGCGTGAGCACAATGGCCTTGCCTCTACCGCGTATATGCGCCAGATCGCCGAATATTCATTGGGGCACCGGTCGCCTCGAAGCCGCCCTGGCGCGCGCCGATCACCCAGGGCGGTGTCCTCGTACCGGCTGTGCCCGGACTGATAGTTTCGCAGTGGCGGCAAAGATGCCTGCCAGTCTCGGACAAGATGTGCGCCGTACCCGATCCGTCAAGACGACGCACGCTGGAGTCTGCGTGACAGTGCCGGGTGAGATCAGGTTCCCCGACGGTGCCGTCGTCCCCAACCTTGATGTCGCGTGGATTCACGGATCAGAAGCCGCCAAGTACAACACCGATCCCGACATCCAGGTCCACGCCTGTGACGAGCACACCTACATCCTGCGCCAGAACATGGCGGTCCACTACGAAGCGCCGTTCATGTTCCTCCTCTTCGGAGCCTCCAGGGCCCTCCTGCTCGACACAGGTGCTACCGCGAACCCGCAGTTCTTCCCGCTGCGCCGCACCGTCGATTCGATCATCGACGGCTGGCTGGCCGGCCACCCACATCCCGACGGCTACGGGCTGCTCGTTCTGCACACGCACGCCCACACTGACCACACTGCGGCCGACGGCCAGTTCGCCGACCGGCCCAACACCGTCGTCATCGGCGCGGAACGCGATACGGCGTGGCCATATTTCGGATTCGCCGACGACCCCGGGGCGGTGGCCGGGATCGATCTCGGCGGCCGCCTTCTCGACTGCCTGGCAACACCTGGCCACCACGAGGCGGCGGTCACCTACTACGACCCCTATAGCGGCATCCTGTTCACCGGCGACACCATCTACCCGGGCCGCCTGTACGTCTTCGACTGGCCGACCTTCGTCCGCTCGATCGACAGACTTGCAGTCTGGTGTGCGCAGCGGCCGGTGACTTACCTGCTCGGCTGCCATATTGAGATGACGACAACGCCGGGCGTGGATTACCCAGCCGGGTGGAGCCACCAGCCGGACGAAACACCCCTGGAGCTCACGACAGGCCATCTCGAGCAGATCCAGGAGACGCTCAAGGCCCACGACCTCCAGCCGGGCCGCTACGTCTTGCCGCAGATGATCATCACGCCAGTCTCGCAACGGGCCGCCCGGTGAATATTCCCGCTGACGTGCCCGTACCACACGCTCCCGGCAGAGAACACACCGCCGAAGCCAGGGATCCGTGCCTGTAGTGGCTCAGCCGCCAGCGATAGCGGCAACTGTGGCTGGGAGCGGCTGGAACCCGCCCGATGCCAGAGACCCAGCGGTATCAGGCGGGCTGCAGAATGCCCCATTCGGGGCGTCGGCAGCCATCGACCACCACTACTTACGCGGGATACAGAACGGCGGCTAGGCGCCTAAGCCAGGAGCAGCACCAATCACGGAAAGTGATGCTGCGCCTTGGCGGTATATACCGGATCGCCGAATACGAGGGAGCGTCCGAATACGAGCGGTTGTGAGTTGAGCCGACGGGCTGGTGGCTGGACGCAGATTGGCCTGATTTGGTGCCCGGCGGACCGCTTACTGGGTGGGCGGCACCGTTTGCCGCCGTGACGTGGGGGTCCCTTGACAGGAACACCAGGTGCGCGGAGTATTCGTTTCAAGTTCCGGTCGGCGCTTATCGCAGGGGTTTGGATCGCCTTCAGGGTCTATGGGGGAAGGCGAGTGGCATGAAGCCGCCAGCATTAGGTGATCAGTCTGCTGCCTCCTGCCACGGGGCGCTGCCGAGCCCGGCGAGGGCGGGCCGCCCGCGGCGGTCACATGGATCCTGGGTGTATCTGAGGGAGGCCTGGCCGCCTCCAAGACAGTGCATGCCCACCCTCAGGTGGATATCCCAGTCGGCATCCCCGCGGATCACGCATGGTGATGCGCTGGCGGCGGCGCTCCCTGCCGGGCTGGGGCTGAGCCCAGGACCGGTGACGGCGTGGTTGAGGAGGACGCATGAGGGTTTACGAGGCCATCGTCAAGGGACTGGAAGGCATCGGGGTCACGGCCGCGTTCGGCGGAGCGGGAGAGAATGCGGCCGGCTTGATGATCGCGCTAAAACACTCCCAGCAGATCCGCCCGGTGATCACCCGGAATGAGCAGGCCGCATCGTTCATGGCCTGCGGCTATGCGATGTACACCGACCAGCTGGGCGTATGTTTCGCGACGGCCGGGCCGGGGGCGTTCAACCTTTTCTCCGGGCTGGCCGTCGCGATGTCCGATTCCTACCCGGTGCTCGCGATCTCGGGTTACGCGTCCCTGGCCTGGGAGGGACGGGGGTCGCTCAACGAGACCTCCGGAGTGAACCGGACACCCGACTCGCGGGCGATGTTCGCCGCCACGACGAAGAAGTCCTACCTGCTCACCAACATCGCCGACACGTGCGACGTGCTCGAGCAGGCGGTCAACCTCGCGTTCGAAGGGCGCCCGGGGCCAGTGCACATCCACGTGCCGGAGAACCTCACGCACCGCGGGGTCGAGGTGGAGAATTACCGCGACATCCGGCTCGACGTGGCGCCGGTCCTTCCCGACCCGGGACGGGTCGAGGAGATCGCGGCCGTGCTGGCGGATGCGATCACCAGGTCCGAGCCCGTCGTCGCGCTGGTTGGGTTCGGCGCTATCCGCAGCGGGGCGGGCGACCTGGTGAGGCACTTCATCGAGCGGTTCCAGATCCCGCTGCTCACCACCCTGGATGGCAAGGGCATCGTGCCGGAGGGGCACCCGCTGTGTGTGGGTGTCTTCGGCGATAGCGGCCATTCCAGCGCCTGGAAGGCTTTCCGCGAGGCAAGAGTGGTGCTGTGCATCGGGAACGCGCTGAACCAGCACGCCACGTTCAACTACCACGAGGGCCTGTTCGACGGCAAGGTGCTCATCCACGTCAACATCTCACCAACCGAGATCGACAAGGCGTACCGGGCCGACTACGCACTTGTCTCTGACGCCCGGGCGGCGGTCACCGCGCTCACCGGCGCGCTTGAGGCCAAGGTCGGCGAGGTGAAGACGGCGCACGTCGACGCCCAGGACTACGAGGCCCGGCCCATCCCCCTCGACGTGACCGGCCTGAGCGGCCTGATCCACCCCGGCCGGCTCGCCCAGTCGATCGGGAAGATGCTGCCCCCGGGCGCCGTCCTGCTCGCCGACGCCGGCGCGCACCTGGCCTGGCTCGGCTACTACGTGGAGCTCGAGGAAGGCCAGAACTTTCGCAAAGCGGGCGAGTTCGGGCCGATGGCCGGGCACGTCAACGGCGCGCTCGGGCTGAAGATGGCCCATCCGGAACGGACCGTCGTCGTCGGGTGCGGCGACGGCTGTTATCTGATGTCCGGCTTCGAGCTGATGACCGCGGTCCAGTACCAGATCCCGGTCATCTGGATCATCTTCGACGATGAAGAGTTCAAACTCATCAAGCTCTACCAGATTGCGGCCTACCACGAGACCGGCCTGGTCGAGTTCGCCAACCCGGACTTTGCCGCGTACGCACGCGCCTGCGGCGCGGACGGCTACCGGGTGGACTCGCTCGGCGACTTCGAGGACGCGTTCGCCGCCGCGCTCCGATCCGGCCGGCCGACCGTCATCGACGCCAAGATCACCCGGTGGGCGGTGCCGCACTACAGCCCGTCCCCCCACGGTGTCATCGCCGGGCTCGTCGAGGCCATCGAGGAGAGGTTCAGGAACCGATGACCGAGCGCTCCTCTTTACGCCGTGGACATCCGGGTGCACGGCACCGACGCCAAGGGAGGCAGCATGCAGGGACCGTGGACAGAGACCATGGTCGGGGGCAGCCCCGAGGCCGAGCGGGCCGAGTTCGACAAGCTGGCCCGCGACATCATGCGGGTCCAGCTGAAGAACGCGAAGGCAGCCAGCGCGCACGGAGTCCCGCACGCGGTCGACCGTGCGGTCCACGCCAAGCCGACCCTCGCCACCGACCGGGCCGAGCTGACATTCGGCGACCTCCCCGAGGACCTGAGGGCGGGCTACGCGCAGCCCGGCAAGACGTACCCGGCGGTGGTCCGCTTCTCCAACGCGTCCGGCATAGGCCAGCCCGACTTCAAGCAGGACCTGCGCGGGGTGGCGGTGCGTGTCCAGGTATCGCCCGAGGAGTCGCACGACCTGCTGGCGACCAACTTCCCGGTATCCCACGCGCGCAACGCCCTGCAGTTCGTCGAGTTCGCCAAGGCCACCGCCGGCAGCGGCCTGTCACGGCCGCTTGGGATACTCCGGCTGGTCTGGCGGTTCGGGCTGCGGGAGACCCTGCGGATGTTCACGAACGTGCTGAAGGCACGCCGCCAGACGGTGATCAGCGTGGCCACCCAGAGGTACTGGAGCCGCGGCGCGTACCGGTGGGGGCCGGCCCTGGCGGTGCGCTTCCTGCTCCGGCCCGTGCCGGGCACGTTGCGGGCCGCGGCGCCGCCGAAGGACGACCCGGATTACCTGTCGGCCGAGGCCGCCCGCCGGCTCGCGTACGGTGACATCCGGTTCCAGCTGTGCATCCAGAGGTACGTCGACGAGAAGTCGACCCCGATCGAGGACACCGCCGTCGAGTGGACGGAGCAGGTCTCGCCGCCAGAGCCGGTGGCCGTGCTCACCGTCGCCCGCGGGGACCTGAGCACGCCCGACGCGCTGGCGCAGGCTCAGATCATCGCCGGGATGGCGTTCAACCCGTGGAACACCACCGACGAGTTCCGCCCGCTGGGCAACCTGAACCGGGCCCGCAAGGCCGTCTACGACGCCAGCTCGGCGCACCGGCTCGGCTACCGGTGGGAAACGCGGCCGCCGGTGCGGAATGTGCTGATCGGCGCGGCGGTCCGCAAGACGTTCGAGGTCGTCAACCGGTACGTGCCGTGGCACCGGCTCCCGGTGCGGCTCGGACTGCTCAACCTCGAAGCGTTCCGGCAGGTCCTGCGGGAGCAGAACCTGTTCGACACCCAGCTCCGGGAGGCACCGCCCGTCGCCCGGCCGGTGCCACCCGCGCCGCCCGCCGAGCATGCCCGGGTCACCAGGATGTTCGACGGGACCAGCAACGACCTGTCCGCGCCCGCGATGGGCTCGGTGGGAACGGCGTTCGGCCGGAACCTTCGGCCGGACTACCGGCCGGACCTGTTCGACGAGCCCAACCCGGTCATCGTCAGCCAGCAGCTGCTCTACCGCGAGCACTTCCTGCCGGCGCTGTCGCTGAACCTGCTCGCCGCGGCGTGGATCCAGTTCCAGGTGCACGACTGGGTGGCCCACCCGCGCTACAAGCCCGGCGAGGAGGACGTCCGGGTCCCCCTGCCGGGCGGCATGACCTGGTCGAACACCCCGGGCGGCCCGCCCGAGCACGAAATGCGGATCGCCGGGAACATCCCCTTCCGCGACGACCGGCCCAACCCGATGGGCCCGCTGTTCCCGAACAGCACCACGCCGTGGTGGGATGGGTCCGAGGTCTACGGCGCCGACGCCGCCAAGGCCGGGCAGCTCCGGGACGGCCCGAAGCTGCGGCTCACCCCGGACGGCTACCTGCCCACCGACGCGCGGGGGCTGGAGATCACCGGCTTCAACGAAAGCTGGTGGCTGGGGCTCGGCAACCTGCACACGCTCTTCGCCCGCGAGCACAACCTGCTCTGTGACGAGCTGCGGGCCCACTACCGGGACTGGGGCGACGAGCGGGTCTACCAGACGGCGCGCCTGATCGTCTCCGCGCTGATCGCCAAGATCCATACGGTGGAGTGGACGCCGGCGATCCTGGGCACCGAGGTCATCGACACGGGCCTGAAGAGCAACTGGTACGGACCCCCGGCCAACGACTGGCTCTACCAGCTGGGCCTGTGGCTGATCGACAGCCACGCCAGGGTCGGCATCACGAAGACCACGCCGGACCACAACGCGGTGCCGTACTCGCTGACGGAGGACTTCGTCACCGTCTACCGGATGCACCCGCTGCTGCCCGACGACTACCGCTTCGCCGACCACCGGACGGGCGAGGCGCTCGGCAGCCGTAGTTTCGCCGACATCCAGGGCGACAAGGCCGACGAGGAGCTGCACGGCTTCGGCCTGGAGAACACGCTGTACTCCTTCGGACTGGCCCACCCCGGCGCGATCACCCTGCACAACTACCCGCGCTCGCTGCAGAAGTTCGAGCGCAACGGCGAGGTGATAGACGTGTCGGTCGTGGACCTGGTGCGCACCCGCCGCCGCGGCGTGCCCCGCTACAACGACTTCCGGGCCGGGCTGCACAAGCCACGGATCAGGCACTGGGAACAGCTATGCGACAACCGGGAGTCGGTGCGGCGGATGAAGGAGATCTACCGCAGCATCGACGAGGTCGACACGATGGTGGGCCTGTTCGCGGAGACGCCCCCGGAGGGCTTCGGGTTCTCCGACACCGCCTTCCGCATCTTCATCCTGATGGCATCACGGCGGCTGCAGAGCGACCGCTTCCTCACCGTCGACTTCCGCCCCGAGATCTATTCGCCGTTCGGCATGGACTGGATCGCTAACAACGGCATGACCAGCGTCATCCTGCGTCACTGCCCGGATCTCGCGGCCGTCCTGCCCCGGACGGCGAGCGCGTTCGCGCCGTGGCGGCCGGTCATCGCGCCGGCCGGCCGGCAAGGTTACGCGGCCGCCCAGGGCACTGCGAGAAGGGCACGAACATGACCGACCCCATGACAAAGCAGGGCCACGCCGGACTCGCCGCCCTCGCCGAACGCCCGCTGCTCACATCGATCTGGCACCGCCGCACGCACCGGATGAGCCGGGGCAGCTCGATCGAGGCGGGATCGATGAGCTGGACATCGTCCGAACCGCGCACCCCGCTGACGGAGCTGGAGGAGGCGGTGCTCATCTCGCTGACGGGATGTACCGGCCTCACCATGCCGGACCGCCCATTCGCCGACCCGCGGGACCACAAGCCGATTATGGCCAAGCCGAACCTGAACATGGCCGGCCGGACCGCGGGCAGCCCCGACAACGCCCAGGGCACCCACTTCTTCATGATCAACGACAGCGGGACCTACTTCCTGCGCAAGCTGCCTCCTCCTAAGGACGCCACGGCTTCGGTGTTCGGCCCGGAGACCCTGCTGGCCCGCGCCGCGCAGGCGAAGGTCCGCCTGCTCGACCACCGCATCGACGTGCCGGGCGGGACCGGGAACCGCAACTTCCCGGCCTACCTCGACTCCAACCGTTTCCTGTCGAACCTGCCCGGCACCACGATCTTCTTCCCGGTGGTGGACCTGTCCCGCCAGTACATCAACGGGTTGATGTACCTGCTCACGCAGCCGGACGGGTTCCGGCCCGCCATCCTCGACGACCGGAGGTTCTACCGCCCGGCGGGGGTGAGGAAGTGGATCAAGTCGGGATTCCTGAACAAGGACATCAAGCTGCCGCTCGGCACCCTCTGGTCGATGCGCACGCAGATCGAGGCCGACCTGCTGCTGCAGAACCTCATGCTCACCGCCGACGCCATGGGGCTGGGCGCGTGGATCCACGCCTCCCTCGCGCCGCCGGTCCTGCTCGGGGACCCGAAGTTCCGCCGCCAGTACGGTGCGATGCTCGGGTTCGACTGGAGCGTGCCCCGGTGGAAGCCGCTGGACATCCTGCGCTGGCAGGTAATCCTGCCGTGGACCGGCAACGTGAGGGCGACCACGGTCGGCCTGAGGCACCACGGTGAGCACCTGATCAAGGCGATGTGCCCGCCGAACTACCCCACGATGGGCGACGCCGTGGACGCCGTGGTGGCCGAGAAGTTCGGGCCACGGGGCATCTACGCCGACAAGAACCTGTTTGCGCGCATCTACCGTGGCGAGTTCGGCGCCGACTACCTGCGGGAGGCCAGCAACTACTCCGCGGACGTGATCGCCTGCGCGCGCGACATCTGCACCTACATCTTCCACACCCACGGGCGGTTCCCCGCGCACTGCGACACGATCCATGTGCCGGGGGTGTGGCTCCAGGCCCATCACGTAGAGGAAGGCTACTACCAGCAGTTCTTCCGTAACGGGCTCACCGGGGAGCACCAGATGCATGACCGGAGGTGGCACCCGGCCGGCAGTCACGAGTGAACGCCGTCACCCAACGGCGCGCGCTGGCGCCGCGTGGCCGTAGCGCTCCGCCCAAGGGCGCTGGCACGCACGGCGCCAGGCGTGCTAACCCACCCCCTGCCAGGAGCGCCGCCGGCCACGTGTCTTGATGGCGGCCGATCCGACAGATCGGCGCCGGCTACAGCCTCGGAACAATTCCGGTGGCCTAACACCTCTGTACACCTCACAGAGCGGACACCTTCCAGGCAAACCGCGCCACTCGCGGCTTCTAGCGGGGTTCCCCTAGAACCGTGGAGACTTTCGTAATGCGGATCTTGTTTCCGCCTGCGGTCTCCCTTGCCCTATGAGAGCGCCGGAGCGTAGGGGTTGTCCAGGTGGAGCCCCCGCAAGGGCCGCCAGGTCCGCGGAGGAACGACCTGGACAGGCCCGAGCAGTGGCGCATCCTGGCTGGTGGGAGAAACGCGGGCATCTCAGGCCGCCAGTGTTTCTCATGGGTGACCGGCGGCATCATCTGGCAGGCGGAATGCCGGTGGCAGGTGTTGTAGTCCTTGATCCAGGCGGCGACCTTGGCCCGGGCCGCCGCTTTGGTGGTGAAATGCTCCACCGAGCGGAGTTCGAACTCCAGCGTGGAGTGCCAGGATTCGATGACCGCGTTGTCCAGGGCGGACCCGGGCCGGCCCATTGACTGGGTGACGCCGAGCCGCTCGCAGGCCTGGCGGAACGACTGGGCGGTCAATATACCTCGGCTGAGTTCGCCCGCTTCTGCCAGGCAAACGGCATCCGCACCAGCACCGGGCGGACCGGGGTGTGCTGGGACAACGCCGCCGCCGAAAGCTTCTTCGCAGCGCTGAAGAACGAGATGTATTACCGGCAGTCATTCCCCGGCCGGGCCCGCGCCAGGTTCGCCGCCGTCGGCTACATCGAGGTCTTCTACAACCGCCAGCGGCTGCACTCAGCCCTCGGCTACCGCACGCCCTTTGAAGCACTCACAGAGTTCCAGGCTGCAGCAACCGCTGCATGATCAACAAGCCGAGAAACTGTCCAAGATCGTTGACACAGCTCACTGATCTTGGGTGCTGGGCATGGGGTGATCACGGGTGGCGTAACGCGGGCCGGCCTGTCCATCCTCGACCGGGAACAGTTCTGGAAGGATGGCCGGCATGACATTGCCTGCCCTCCCCG
>DAITAE010000667.1:0-2478 GCA_036824445.1 Streptosporangiaceae bacterium
GCGAGGACTTCCGCACCGAGATCCTCGGCCTGGCCAAGGCCCAGGAGGTGAAGAACTCTGTCATCGTCCCGTCCGGGGCCAAGGGCGGCTTCGTCTGCAAGGACCTGCCCGACCCGGCCGACCGGGAGGCCTACCAGCGCGAGGTGCGGAGCTGCTACCAGACCTTCATCCGGGCGATGCTGGACGTGACCGACAACCTCGTGGCCGGCGAGGTGGTGCCGCCGCCGGATGTGGTCAGACACGACGGCCGCGACCCTTATCTGGTGGTGGCGGCGGACAAGGGGACCGCCACGTTCTCCGACACGGCCAACGAGATCTCGAAGGCCTACGGGTACTGGCTGGGCGACGCCTTCGCCTCCGGCGGGTCGGAGGGCTACGACCACAAGCAGATGGGGATCACCGCCCGCGGCGCCTGGGAGTCGGTGAAGTTCCATTTCGCGACGCTGGGCATCGACACCGACACCACCGACTTCACGGTGGCCGGTATCGGCGACATGTCCGGCGACGTGTTCGGCAACGGCATGCTGCTCTCGCAGCACATCAAGCTGGTGGCCGCCTTCGACCACCGGCACATCTTCATCGACCCCGACCCCGATCCGGCCACCAGCTTCGCGGAACGGCAGCGGCTGTTCGCGCTGCCCCGCTCCTCCTGGGAGGACTACAAGGCCGAGCTGATCTCGCCGGGTGGCGGGGTGTGGCTGCGGACGGCGAAGTCGGTGCCGGTGTCCCCGCAGGCGCGCCTGGCCCTGGGACTCGACGACACCGTGCCCGCGCTCACGCCCGACCAGCTCATCTCGGCCATCCTGGCGGCGCCCGTGGGCCTGCTCTGGAACGGCGGCATCGGCACCTACGTCAAGGCGAGCACGGAGTCGGACGCCGACGCCGGCGACCGGACCAATGACGGCGTCCGCATCGATGCCCCGCGGCTGCGCGCCCAGGTGGTCGCCGAAGGGGGCAACCTGGGGCTCACCCAGGCGGCCAGGATCGAGTACGCCCTGGCTGGCGGCCTGGTCAACACCGACTTCATCGACAACTCCGCCGGGGTGGACACCTCCGACCACGAGGTCAACATCAAGATCTTGCTGCAGGAGAGCGTCAGCGCGGGTGACCTGACCGCCGACGCCAGGGGTGAATTGCTGCGCGCGATGACGGGCGAGGTCGCCGCGCTGGTGCTACGGCAGAACTACGACCAGAACCGGACGCTGGCCGCGGCCCGCGCGCAGGCGGCGCAGATGCTCCACGTGCACGCGCGCTACCTGCGCAAACTTGAAAGGGAACGGCGGATCAGGCGTGACATCGATTCGCTGCCGGGCGACAAGGAGATCGCCGAGCGCCGGCGGGGGAGCCTGGGCCTGACCGTGCCGGAATTCGCGGTCCTCCTGGCACAGGCCAAGATCTCCGCGGTGGAGGATGTCCTCGGCTCCGACCTGCCCGACGACCCGTTCCTGCGGTCGGTGCTGTCCGCCTACTTCCCGGCACCGCTGCGCGCCGCCTACGCCGATGAGATGGTCCGCCACCCGCTGCGGCGGGAGATCATCACGACCGCCGTCGTCAACGAGATGGTGAACCGCTCGGGGACCACCTTCCTGTTCCGCATGAACGAGGAGACGGGTGCGTCCGTCCCCGACATGAGCCGCGCCTGGCTGGTGGCCCAGGAGGTCTTCGACATGGCGGGGTTCTGCTCCCAGGTGGAGGCGCTCAACGGTCAGGTGGACGTGGCAACCCAGCTCGCCCTGCAGCTGGAGGGGCGCAAGCTGACCGAGCGGGCGGTGCGGTGGCTGCTGCACAACCGCCGGCCGCCGTTCGACATCCAGGCCACGATCGACTTCCTGGCGGACGGGGTTTCCCTGGTGGCGGCCAGCCTGCCCAAGCTGCTGGCCGGGCGGGACCTGGCCGGGTTCCGGGAGCGGCAGGATGCCTTCCGGGCCCGCGGGGTGCCCGCCGATCTGGCAGAGCGGGTGGCCGCGATGGTTCCCGCCTACTCGGCCTTCGACGTGGTGGAGATCGCCGCCAGCACCGGCCGGGAGATCGCGGAGACCGCCGAGGTCTACTTCGACACCGCCGACCGGCTGCAGATCACCAGGCTCCGGGATCAGATCGTGGCCCTGCCACGCGATGACAGGTGGAACACGCTGGCCCGCGGCGCGCTCCGGGACGACCTGTACTCGGCGCACGCCGCGCTCGCCGCCGATGTGCTCACGGTGACCGGGCCGGCCACTCCCGAGCAGCGGCTGGCGGAGTGGGTGAACCGGAACGAGCCGGCGGTGCAGCGGGCGGCACAGACCCTCACCGAGATCTGGGAGACCGACCGGTTCACGGTCGCCACCTTGTCGGTGGCGGTGCGCGCCATCCGCACCCTGGTCGCGGCCAGCACGCTGCCAGCGCACCAGTGATGCGGGCGCAGCCACCGCGCCGCGCGGCCGGCGATCTGATCGTCCGGGCTGACCCCCGCGCTCGCGTAGGCTTTCGGGCATGACA
>DAITAE010000142.1:0-9182 GCA_036824445.1 Streptosporangiaceae bacterium
ATCCGGCCCCGGCAGGAACGCCGTTAGGTATGTCCCTGGCCAGCCCGCGCGCGTGATTCGGCCAGGCCGCGGCCGACCAGGACCCGGGCCAGGTGCGCGCGGTACCCGCTGTCGGCGTTGATGTCGCCGGGCGGGCTCGTCCCGTCCGCCGCGTGCGCGGCCGCCTCGGCCGGGGCGGCGCCGTCCGCGAGCGCCCGCTCGACGGCCGTGGCCCGCAGCGGCGTCGACCCCATGTGGACCAGCGCGACCTGGTCGCCCTGCACGGCGGCGCCGACGATCGCCCAGTCGATGGCGCGCTTGGTGAACTTCTGGAACGACCACCCCGCCGTGCCCGGCTTGGGGATGCGGATCTCGGTCAGCAGCTCGCCGGGTTCCAGGGCGGTCTCGAACAGCGCGGTGAAGAAGTCCGCCGCACTGATCTCACGGGTGCCCGAGGGGCCGCGCGCGACCAGCGTGGCGTCGAGCGCGAGGATCACCGCCGGCAGGTCGCCCGCGGGGTCGGCGTGCACCAGCGACCCGCCGATCGTGCCGCGGTGGCGGATCTGCGGGTCGCCGACCTGGCTGGCGGCGTGGGCGAGCAGCGGCAGCTCGCTGTGCAGCTGGGCGGAGTTCGTCAGGTCGTGATGGCTGGTCAGGGCCCCCACCGCGATGTGGCCGTTCTCGTCGCGCACAAAGGAGAGCTCGCGGAGCCGGCCGATGTCCACCAGGACCGTCGGCACGGCCAGCCGGAGTTTCATGAGCGGGAGCAGCGAATGCCCGCCGGCCAGGAATTTCGCGTCCTCGCCGCCACGGGCGGCCAGGTCCAGGGCCTCGTCCACCGACCCGGCCCGCTGGTAGGTGAAGGGTGCGGGGATCACCGGTTGTCCTGCCCTTCTGCGCCGTCGGCCGCGGCCAGCACGGCGCGGACGATGTTGTGGTAGCCGGTGCACCGGCACAGATTGCCCTCCAGCCCGGTACGGACCTGCTCCTCCGTGGGCCGGGGGTTCTCGGCGAGCAGCGAGACGGTCGCCATCACCATGCCCGGAGTGCAGAACCCGCACTGGAGGCCGTGCTGGGCCTGGAAGGCCCGCTGGACGGGATGCATCTGCCCGTCACCGGCGGCGAGGCCTTCCAGGGTGGTCACCTCGCGGCCGTCGGCCTGGGCTGCGAGCACCGTGCACGATTTCACCGACTGGCCGTCCAGCAGGACCGTGCAGGCCCCGCATGAGGTGGTGTCGCAGCCGACGTTGGTCGCGGTGAGGCCGGCCACGTCCCGCAGGAAGTGCACGAGCAGGGTCCGGTCCGCCACCTCCGCTCCGACGGTGGCGCCGTTGACGGTCATGCTCACCTTCACTGGCTGTCCCTCGCTTCGCTGATCGCGGCCCATACCCGCGCTGGTGTGGTCGGCATGTCGATGTGGCGGACGCCGAGGTGGCTGACCGCGTCGATGACGGAATTCTGCACGGCCGGGGTGGCGCCGATCGTGCCGGCCTCCCCGATCCCCTTGACCCCCAGCGGGTTGATCGGCGTGGGGGTTTCGCTCTCCAGCAGCTCGAAACTAGGCAGCTCGGTGGCGCTGATAGCGGCGTAGTCCGCGAGCGTGCCGGTGAGCGGGTTGCCCTCCGCGTCGTACACCATCTCCTCGAGCAGCGCCTGCGCCGCACCCTGGGCGATGCCGCCGTGCCGCTGCCCTTCCGTCAGCACCGGGTTGACCACCACCCCCGCATCATCCACGGTCACGTGCCGCAGCAGGGTCACCTTGCCGGTCTCGGTGTCGACCTCGGTGACCGCGAGGTGGGTGCCGAACGGGAACGTGGGCTGTGCCTCGGTGAAGTGGACCGCGGCCGTCAGGCCATCCTGGCCAGCGTGACCGGCCACGTCGGCCCAGGTCCGGCCCGATCCCGGGTCGCCGCGGACGTGCCAGAGGCCGCGGTCGGTGTCGAGCTCCAGGTCGGCCTCGCTGGCCTCCATCATGTCCGCGGCGACCCGGCGCGCCTCGTCCCTGACCTCCACCGCGGCCTTGTGCACGGCCACCCCGCCGAGCTGCAGCGACCGCGACGCGTGGCTGCCGGTGCCGAGCGGGATGGCGTCGGTGTCCCCGTGGAGCACCGTGACGTTGTCCATGGGGATCCCCAGCTCCGACTGGACCAGCATCGCCCACGCCGTCTCGTGGCCCTGGCCGGTCGAGGAACTGCCGGTGTAGACGGTGGCCGTGCCGTCGCCGCCGACCACCAGCCGGGCGGTCTCGCCGCTGTCGGCGTCCGCCGCGGTGATCTCCACGTAGCTGGCCAGCCCGATGCCGAGCTGGGCTACGTCCCCGCGCTCGCGCCGCCGTGCCTGGTCGGCCCGCAGGCCGGCGTAGTCCGCGCCGGCCAGCACCTTGTCCAGCGCCCCGACGTAGTCGCCGCTGTCGTAGTGGGCCCCGCACGGGGTCTGGTGCGGGAACCTGTCGGCCGGCACCATGTTGCGCCGCCGCACCTCGGCGGGGTCCATGCCGATCTCGCCAGCGAACAGGTCCATCGCCCGCTCGATCGCCGCGGTGGCCTCCGGCCGGCCGGCGCCGCGGTAGGCGGAGATCGGCGTCGTGTTCGTCACCACCACCCGGCCGGCGGTCTCCACGTGCGCGATGTCGTAGGGGCCGACCGCCATCAGGCTGGTAAGGGTGGGCAGGAAGCCGCTCATCCTCGGATACGCCCCGGTGTCCTGCACGACCTCGAGCCGGTAGGCCAGGACGCGCCCGTCCCGGTTTCCGCCGATCTTGACGGTGTGCTGCTGGGCGCGCCCGTGCGTCATCCCGGTCAGGTTCTCGCTGCGCGTCTCCACCCAGCGCACCGCCCGGCCGGTGTGCCGGGCCGCCCACGCGACGATGATGGCGTCCCGGTCGACAGCGATCTTGGCGCCGAACCCGCCACCCACGTCGGGGACGACCACCCGGATGCTGTCGGGGTCGAGCCCGAACGCGCCGGCCATCACGAAGCGGCTGATCTGCGGGTTCTGGGTGCTCACCCAGACCGTCAGCTTGCCGTCCTCCCAGGAGGCGGCGGTGGCCCGGCCCTCCATCGGCACCGGCGCGACCCGCTGGTTCACGATGTCGCGCTCGACCACGACGTCACAGCCGTCGAAGGCGGTGTCGTCGGCGGGCTTGCCGATCGTCACCACGACGTTCGATGCCGCGTCGGGGAACAATTGCGTCTGCCCGGCGAGCGCGTCGGCGGGGTCCACGACGACGGGCAGGGGCTCATAGTCCACGCTGACCAGTTCGGCGGCGTCCTCGCCCTGGTAGGTGTCGTCGGTGAGCACGATGGCCACCGGCTCGCCGACGAACCGCACCCGGTCAACCGCCAGCAGCGGCTCCTGCCACACCCCGCCCATGGGCAGGGGAGCGGCCTCGCTGCCGGGAGGCGGGCCGCCCTCCGGCGGTGGCGGCGGCGGTGGTATGTCGTTGATGTCCTGGTAGGTCAGCACGGCGACCACGCCCGGCGCCGCCAGCGCCGCGGACGCGTCGACGCCGGTGATCAGCGCGTGCGCGTGCGGGCTGCGCACGAACGTGACCCGCGCCGCTCCCAGCAGCTCCGGCACCCTGACGTCCTCGACATAGGTACCGCCCGCGGTCAGCAACCGTGGGTCCTCGATCCGCACCACCCGGGTGCCCAGGATGCTCATCTGGCCTCCGTAGCTTCCGACGCCTCGTCCTCACAAGCAAGGTGGGGAGGCCAGCAGATGGCCGGTCCCCGCGGGTGCGCTACAGCATGCGGTACGGCCCGGCCGCCCGCTACGGCACATCCCACAAGGTCCCACGTGGACCATTGTGGCCCGGCCACGACCTTTATACGCCGGTCATGACCAGGTTTTCTGCCGCCGGCCGCCGCCCGCCCCGGCACCGGCGGCCGCTGCCCGGCCGCGCCACGGGGCACCCTCATGCCAGCACCGCCAGGAGCGGCTCCAGCGCGGCCACGTCGCCGTCCGGCGTGCGGAGCACCACGCCGTCGGCCAGCGGGCGTGCCTCGGCGAGCAGATGCGCCGCCAGCCGGAGACCGGTCGCCCGCGCCGCCGCCGGCCCCGCGGTCGCGGCGCGCTCCATCGCGTGCAGCGCGGCCGCGGGCATGTTCACCTCCGGCACCTCGTGCGCGAGGTAGTCGGCGTCCTCGAAGGTGCGCAGCGGCGCGATCGAGGCCAGCACCGGCAAACCGGTGCCGGCGAGGGCCGCGGCCATCCGCCGCAGCGAGTCCAGCTCGTAGAGCGGCCGGGTGATGAGGAAGTGCGCCCCCGCCGCCACCTCGGCCCTGGCCCGTTCGAACTCGGCCTCCGGGTCCGGCGCCCCCGGGTTGACACGGGCCCCGATGCAGAAGGATGTCTTCGTGGTCAGCGCCAGGCCGTCGAGATCCCGGCCGGCGTTCAGGCCCGCCAGCAGGGCCACCAGGCCGGGCGAGTCGACCTCCCAGATCCCGTCGACGGCCGGGTAGTCGCCCAGCACCGGCGGGTTCCCGGTCTCGCAGACGACACTGCGGATGCCGAGAGCGTGCGCCCCGAGCAGGTCGGCTTGCAGCGTCATGATGGTCTTGTCCCAGGTCGTCATCGTGACGATGGTTTCCACCCCGCCGTCGGCCTGGAGGTGGACCGCCATACCGAGCGAGTCGCGGTGGGCCCGGGGGTTCTCCGGTGAGGTGACAGCGAACAGGTCGAGGCCGTGCTCGCGCAGGGCGGTCATGGTCTCGGCGGGAATAGCGCCCCCGTCGGGGGCGGGGATCTCGGCCGCGACGACGAAGTCCCGGGCGGCGAGCCGGGCGGCAAGGATGCCCGTGGCCTCGCTCGCCTTGCCAGGGGCCGGCCCGGGCGGCCGCGGCCGTGTGCTGGGACGCACGTCGGGCAGCGGCAGGCCGGACACGTTCTCCGCCGCCGCCTCGATGTGCGTGGGGGTGGTGCCGCAGCACCCACCGACCATGGCCGCGCCCGCTTCCGCGAAACGGCGCAGGTAGCGGGCGAAGTAGCTGGCGTCGATGCTGAACTCGAAGCGGCGGTGGCCGACCTTGCGTGGCTGGCCGGCGTTGGGCTGCGCACTGACCGGCAGCGTGGCGTACTGGACCAGGCTCTCAACGACGGCCAGCATCCGCTGGGGCCCGATGGTGCAGTTGGTGCCGAGCATGGCGATCGGCAGGTCGCCGAGCACGGAGGCAACCTCGTGCGGTGTCTCGCCGCCCAGAGTCCGCTCGTCGTCGGCGAAGGTGGCCTGCGCGATGATGGGAACGTCGCAGATGTCGCTGGCCACGGCCACTGCCTCGGCGAGCTCGTCGAGGTAGCCGAACGTCTCCAGGATGAGCACGTCGACTCCCGCGGCCGCGAGTGAGCGGACCTGCTCGGCGAGCACGTCCTGCCGCTCGGCGGCGCCGACCTGGCGCCGCTGCCGGGCCGTGACCGAGGGCGAGACCGAGCCCGCGACGAAGACCTCGCGGCCGCTGCGCTCGGCCATCTCCCTGGCGATGCTCACCGCGGCGCGGTTGATCTCCTCGACCTGGTCGGGGTAACCGTGGCCGGCCAGCCAGAGCCGGTTCGCCCCGAACGTGTTGGTCTGGATGACGCCGGCACCCGCGGCGATGTAGCTCTCGTGAATGGCGCCAACCAGCTTGGGGTCGGACAGGTTGACCTCGGGGAGCGCCCGGTCGAGGGCACAGCCTGCGGCGTGCAGCATCGTGCCCATGGCGCCGTCGCAGACGAGCAGCCGCTGCCCGAGCACGTCGGTGAATCTCGGCTGGCCGGTCATGGCTCATCACCCAGCGCGTCCAGGATCTCCAGGGCCACCTGCGTGGTCAGCCGGTCCCGGTAGCTGTCCATCGACAGCCCGGTGATCTCCTCGATCCGCTTGATCCGGTAGGCAACGGTGTTGGGATGGACGTGCAGGAACCGGGCCGCGCGCTGCGGGCTGCTGTTCTCCCGGAGGTAGCAGGCGAGCGTGGTCAGGTACTCGGCCCGCCGCTCGCGCTCGTTGCGGGACAGGCTGCCGAGCACGTCGTCCGCGAACGACCTCAGCTCCGCCAGCTGCGGCACCTGCAGCAGCAGCCGGTGAATGCCCAGATCGGCGAAGGCCGTGACGGTGCCGGCCCGGCCGATGCGGCGGAGGGTCTCGATCGTCCGGTGCGCCTGTTCATAGGAGCGGGTGATCTCCTGCGGGCCGCGGCACGCCCCGCCGATCCCGATGACCACCTTCGTGTCCGGGAACAGCTCGGCCAGGCGGGCGATACAGGTGGTGCCGAGGCGCAGCGCGTCCATGCCGCCCCCGTCCCCGTCCTCGGGCACGGCGGCCACCAGGACCACCTCCGATTCACGCGCCGAGATGATCACGTCGGGGGCGCGGGTGGCGAAGAAGTGCTCGATCACGTCCCGGACCCGCTGCCGGAGCGCGTCGGCGTCCTGGGGCAGCCGCGGAGCCGGGATGTCGAAGGCGATGACCATCACGTTGTGCTCGCGTCCCGGGTCGTATCCGAGATGCGCCGCCCATCTCTCCGTGTCGCCCTCATCACGGCCGCGCCCCAGCAGCAGACCTTCAACCAGGTCGTCACGCACGCGGCGGGCGGCGGCCTCGACGACGTGCTCCCGGCCGAGGATCACGCCGCAGATCGTGGCGGCGTGCTCGGTGACGAGCAGGTTCATGTCCTGATCGCCGCCACGCTCCGGCACGTCCAGGGTGATCAGGTGGGCCGGAACCTCGTCGCCGACGAGGATCGGCGCGACGATGATGGCGGGCATCCCGCCGACGCTGGGCAGCCACAAGGACCGGTGCCCCTGCCGCGATGCCCGCAGGACCTGGCCGAGGCGCGGGTGGACCAGCGCCTCGGCGACCATGACGGCGGCCTTCTCCGGCGGCGCCCCGGGTGACGCCGCGGCCATGACGTCCATGACCGGGCTGACCACGGCGACGGTCGCGGCCGTCCGGTCGGCCAGCAGCTGGGTGACGCTGGCCAGATCCGCGTCCTGCAGCGCGAGGCCCGACAGCTGGCGGTACACCGTCACCAGCTCGCGGAGGACCGTGTTCTCCCGGCCGAGATCACGTGCGGACCCGGCTGGCCCGCCGGGCCCCGCCGCAAGCGCCCGTCCCACGGCGGGGAGGTTGTCCGTCACAAGCGCAGCATACGACCGGAACGGGGGATGGTCCTTGTGGCTCATCACAAACCCGCGCCGCCGGCAATCTTGACAACCGGCAGCCGGCCGCCGCACATTTCAGGAAAAGTTGGCGAATGTTAATCGGCCGGACGTCCTCCGCCTGGAGAAGGTGGCCTGGATTGCTCGAGTACCGGGATATCTACGCGGGTGGGCGCCTGCTGCCGTCGGCATCACCGGACGCGATCACGGTGGCCAACCCGGCTACCGAGGAGATCATGGGTGCCGCCCCGGCGGCCTCCGGGAAAGACGTTGACATCACGGTGCGCGCGGCCAGGCAGGCCTTCGATTCCGGGCCCTGGCCGCGCACCGACCGGGCCGAGCGGGCCGCCGCCATGGACCGGCTCGCCGCGGCGCTGGAAAACCGGGCGCAGGACACGGCCAGCCTGGTGACCGCGGAGATGGGCATGCCCATCAGCGCCTCCCGGCTCCATAATGCGGAGGCCCCCGTCGCCATCCTCCGCTACTACGCCGCGCTGGCCCGCGCGCTGCAGCCGGAGGAGATCCGCGCGGCCGTCAACTTCCGCGGCCATACCATCGTCCGGCGCGAGCCCGTGGGCGTCTCGGCGGTGATCGCGCCGTGGAACTACCCGCTGGCGCTCACCTTCGCTCAGCTGGCCCCGGCGCTGGCGGCCGGCTGCACGGTCGTGCTCAAGCCGGCCGCACAGACGTGCCTGAGCGCCTACATCCTGGCCGAGGCCTTCGAGGCGGCGGATTTCCCGCCGGGTGTGTTCAACCTCGTCACCGGGGCGCACGATGTGGCCGAACTGCTCGCCCGGCACCCCGGCGTCGACAAGGTCTCCTTCGCCGGACCGGTGTCCGTCGGCCGGCGGATCGCCGTCGCGTGCGGCGAGACCTTCAAATCCCTCAACCTGGAGATGGGCGGGAAGTCGGCGGCGATCGTGCTGGAAGACGCCGACCTCGTGGCGACGTCGGCGGCACTGGGCCGCCTCGCCTTCGCCAACACGGGGCAGACCTGTTTCGCCGCCTCCCGGGTGCTGGCGCCGCAGTGCCGTTACGAAGAGACGGTGACCGGGCTCAGGGAGCAGGCCGCGGCCATGGTGATCGGTGACCCGATGTCGCCGGAAACCAGCATGGGACCGCTGGTCAGCCCCCGCCGCCGGGCGGGCGTCGAGGCTTACGTGACGGCGCGGACGGGTGAGGGCGCGCGCGTCGTCGCCGGCGGGCGGCGCCCGGCGGCGCCGGTCCGCGGCTACTACTACGAGCCAACGGTGCTGGCGCGGGGCCCGGCTGGCGCGGAATCCGCGCTGGGTGAGGTCTTCGGCCCCGTCGTGACCGTCATTCCCTATGCCCGGGAGGCCGAGGCGGTCGCGATCGCCAATGCGGCCGGCCCGGGGCTGGCGGGCACGGTATGGACCTCCGATCCCGATCACGGAGTGGACATCGCGCGGCGCATCCACGTCGGCACGTTCGGCGTCAACCTGTACGTGCCGGACCTTGGCTCGCCCTGGGGCGGCCGGGCCGGCGGCCAGGGCAGCACCTACGGCCCGGAGTGCCTCGGCGCCTACCTGAGGCCCAAATCGGTGTTCCTGCCCGAGCCCGCCCAGGCCTAGAGACCCGGTAATAGGGCGCTGGGGTCTCTTACCCGAGCCCGGCCTGACGCCGCAGCGTCTCCGCCTTGTCCGTGCGCTCCCAGGTGAACTCGGGCTCGCTACGCCCGAAATGACCGTAGGCGGCGGTGGCGCGGTACCGCGGCCGGCGAAGGTCGAGGTGATCGCAGATCGCGGCCGGGCGGAGGTCGAAGTTCTCCCGCACCAGGCGGGCGATCGTGGCCCGCTCGACCGTTTCCGTGCCGAACGTGTCCACCAGCAGCGAGAACGGGCGTGCCACGCCGATCGCGTAGGCGACCTGGACCTCTACCCGGTCGGCAAGCCCGGCGGCCACGATGTTCTTGGCGACGTAGCGCGCGGCGTACGCGGCGCAGCGGTCCACCTTCGAGGGATCCTTGCCGGAGAACGCGCCCCCGCCATGCCGCGCGAAGCCGCCGTAGGTGTCCACGATGATCTTCCGGCCGGTCACCCCGGCGTCGC
>DAITAE010000668.1:0-2471 GCA_036824445.1 Streptosporangiaceae bacterium
CGGAAAAGACCTGCTCGAGCATCCCCTTCCGGTCGACGATCAGCCGCATCGCCTGCCGGACCCGGGCGTCGTCGAATGGGGGCATGTCGATGGCCATGCATATCGGCAGCCAGCCGCCGGTCTTGGAGATGAGCGCCCCCATGCCACGCGCCTGCACCACCGCCACCTGCGAGGGCGGCAGGTCGGTCATCGCGTCGATCTGCCCGCCGAGCAGCCCGTTCACCTGCGCGGTCGAGTCGCTGAAGTCGGTGATCGTCACCGTGTCGAAGTACGGCTCGCCGGTGCGCCAGTAGTTCGGGTTGCGCTCGTGGACGCTCTGCTGGCCGGGCGTGAACGACTTGAGCTTGTAGGCGCCGGTGCCGTTCTGCTTCGCCGGGTACGCCTTGTACCCGGTGGGCACCACGGCGAACGTATAGCTGCCGAGGGTCTGCGGGACCGTCGAGTCCGGGGACTTCAGCGGGAGCCGCACCGTGTACTTGTCGAGCTTCTTCATGGCCCCGACGTCCATGGTGAGCGTGGAGGAGTACCCGGTGAGGCCGTTGCTCTTGGTCCCGATGCGCTGGAACGAGTAGATGACGTCGTCGGCCGTCAGCGTCTTGCCGTTCTGGAACTCGATGCCCTGGCGCAGCCTGATCGTGTACTGCTTCGGGTTGTCCTGGGTGACGCTCTCGGCGAGGCCGTTGTTGGTGAGCTGGTAGTTCTCGTTGAAGAGCAGCAGCGTCTCGAAGGCGGTCATCAGGCGGGCCTGGTCGGGCTTGGTGATGATGTTCTGGCCGTCCATCATGTCTTTGGAGCCGCCGCCGGTGACTCCCAGCCGGAAGTTCCCGCCGCGCTTGGGCGCGCCAGCGGCGCCGGTGCCCGTGCCCGTGCTGGGCGACGAAGAGCTCGAGCCGCACGCGGCGGCCAGTCCACCGACCGCCGCAAGGCCTGCGGCGCCAGCCAGCAGCTGCCGCCGGGAAACGTCTGTCATGTCATGACCCTTCTATCCGCCGGCCCTGGCGGTGCCCCCCCGGGTCGGCCTGCGCTCTTGCCGGATCTGGCACGCCGAAACCTGGCGCGCCTTGGACTGGTTCAGGGGTTGCAGCATGCGGGACGAACCCGCATGCTGCGCAACGTTGACCTGTTAGTAGCCCTCTCGTCCATCGCCTGTCAACCTGTTCAATGCGGGTTGATCCCGTGTTGTTATGAGACCGGGACTGAGCGGAGAGAATGGGCCATGCTCGACGTGGATACCCTGCGCGAACCGCAGCGGCGCCGGCCGCACGCCGAGGTTCCCGCCCCCGTTCCGCGGCGCTGGCCCACCCGGCCGGTCTCGCTGCGCGCCACCGTAGCCGGGGCGGGGCGGACCATGGACCTCGACGAGTTCCTGGACATCACCGTCTCGACCGCGCTTGTGGTGGTGGTCGACGGCGTTCTGGTCCACGAGCGGTACTTCCATGGCACCGGCGCCGGGGACCGGCTGCTGGGCAACTCCGCCACCAAGTCCGCGCTGGCCCTGCTCGTCGGGCAGGCGGTGGACGACGGCCGGCTGCCCGCGCTCGACACCCCGGTAACCGAGCTGGTTCCCGAGCTGGGCGCCAGCGGGTACGCCGGGGTGAGCCTGAGCCAGCTTCTGACCATGACGAGCGGCGTCGGATGGCGCGAGGACTACCACGACCCGGGCAGCGCGGCTTCGCGGCTGCTGCGCCGGTGGCGCGACGGCGCGGGCGGGCTGCGGGAGTCATTGCTGGAGATGCCGGCGGGAGACCCTCCGGGCAGCAGGTATGCCTACTGCACCCCCGACTCCCTGGCCCTGGACTGGGCGCGGGAGCGGGCGACCGGGGAGGCCTTCCCGGCCGCGCTGGCCCGCCTGTGGTCCGCGCTCGAGGCGGAGCGGCCGGCCGTGGTCGGACTGGACGGGCCGGCCGAGCACGGCGGGGTCGCGATGGCGGGCGGCTCGCTGGCCGCCACGGCGCGGGACTGGGCACGCATCGGCACCCTGCAGATCGACGGCAGGTGGCGGGACCGCCAGGTGGTCAGCTGCTCCTGGGTCCAGGCGAGCAGCCGGCCCGAGCGCGAGTTCCTCGCTCCCGGCAGGCTTCCCAGCACGATCACCGGCCACGCCGGCTTCGGGTACCACTGGTGGCCGCTGGACCCGGCCGGCGAGCACGTCATGGCCGACGGGATGCGCGGCCAGTTCGTGTACGTCGACCGGCCGCGGCGCGTCGTCGTCGTCAAGACCTCCGCCTGGCCGTACGACGACGCGTGGTGGGACCGGCAGTGCCGCGATCTGTGCTATCTGGCCCTGCCGGCCATCGCCGACGCCGCGTTCGACGGCTGACCGGGCACGGCCCACCCGCCACCGCAACCGAAGCCGGCGCTCACCGGCCCTTCCAGTTCGCCGGCCTCCGCTCGGCGAAGGCGGCCGGGCCCTCGGCGGCATCCTCGGAAGCGAGCATCGCGGCATAACGGGCCAGCCTGCCGGAGCGCAG
>DAITAE010000669.1:0-2469 GCA_036824445.1 Streptosporangiaceae bacterium
CGCCAGGCTCTGCTAGCCGTCACGCGGGTGAAGACGCTCCGCCAGACCGCCACGCTGGCGGGCCGAAGCCAGTCCTTGACTCGCCAGCCGCTCGGCGCCATTGCACCGCTGCGAAGGAACAGGAGACCGGCCGGTCCACTCCGATCTGGTTGATCTGCGCTCCACAGCCATCTCGGCCGAAACGCAACGAGACGCACCGAGTCGGCGATCCGGTCGGGTCCGCCCAGACTCAACCTCACTTTCCGTGATTAGCCCTGCTCCTAGCTGGCGCGCGCCTACCCGCCGCTGTGGGCGACCCTTGGCGATAGAATCACTGCGCTCCCATGCCATACATAGCCAGGTATTTTGCGCTCTGGCCTTGACGATCTCTGGCGGCTCGAACACGGCCGGGCATTGTTGCCGGCCAGCGGTGGCAGCAGTCGCGCCCGCGTCGGCCGCTGTGGGCTGCTTTCCCGTCCACCGTGACGTTGCGCCCGCTGGTCTTGCCCGCGGGTAACGAGCAAGCCATGGACGACCTGATGTCTCCGGCCCGGTGATGATTGGCTGCAAGCCTGCCTGGCTGGCGCTGTTCGCGATTCTTCTGTGACCGGCTAGCCAGCTGCTGGCCCCGTCGCGATGGCCAGGCCCGCGCCAGCGCGGGGCCCGAACCGCCTAAAGTTCCGGATAGACCTGGGGCATGCTCTCTAGTACAGGAATGGGATCAGGCGCTTGGTGTGGCGGCGGTACTGGGCATACTGCTCTCCGAAGGTGCTGAGCAGCATGCTCTCCTCCGCATTGATCCGCCAGGAGTAGACCGCGAGCAACAGGCCAGCAGTCACCACCAGGGCGATCCAGCTGCCCAGCCCAAGTGAATAGCCGGCCCAGACGAGCAGGCTTCCGCTGTAGCCCGGGTGCCGGATGAGCCGGTACGGGCCGTCTTGCACGAGCCGCTGGCCGCCGGCGGTGCGCAGCGTGCGGGTGTAGGAAGCGCCCAGGGTGGTCATCCCCCAGGCTCGCAGGGCCAGGCCGGCGGCGAGCACCGCCACCCCGGCCCAGCGCCACGCCGGGGCCACCATGCCCACCGAGGCCAGCGAGAGGGCGACGTTGACCGCCAGCGCCACCGCGTAGGCGGCCAGCAGCAGGCGGGTGCTGTTCTGGTCCTGGGAGCCACCCTGCCAGCTGGCCGTGTCGGTGTCCCCGCGGCGGCGCAGCACAAGTTCGTAACCCCAGCCACACGATCAGACCAGCTATGGCAAGCAGCCCGGGCAACGGCACAGCCCGATTTTCCCACGCGCGCGGCGCTCCGCCGGCTTCGCGCGGCCGGCGCCGGGATCGTCCAACTGGCGGCAACCAGACAGGCGGCCGGCGCCGATGGCCTGGATTCACCGCCAACACCGCGGCGAAGACACCACCCCGCTGGGCGGTCAGCCTGCAGCCGAACATCTCCTGGCCGTCGGCCCGCGGGCCTACCTCACTGTTCGCCGCCCGCGCGGCGGCTCCCGCCCGGGCGGCCACACCATCCGCTTGTGCCATCGACAGGGCGCCTCCCCGGCAGCCGCTCCCCGGCCAGTCACCGCATCGAGCCGGCGGCACGTGGACGACGCTGGCGGGCGGCATCACGCTCAACGATGGGAGTGCTCATGAGAGAACGCGCGCCGAGCTCCCGTAATGGCTCCCGAAGATCGGAAGAGGCCCGGACCGGAAGTCCGGAACCTCTCTGACCTGCGTCTTCTGGTCGGGACGGCCGGATTTGAACCGGCGACCCCTTGACCCCCAGAACGGGGGAGTAGGCGTCTTCGCAGTTCAGGGGCGTTCAGCCTGGCGCACATGACGGGTGGCCACCTGCGGGTTTGTTCGGCCGCATGGATACCGTGTGGTCCCCAGGTGGTCCCCAAAAGAGCAGGGAAGCGGCCACTACTTGGTGCCTGGGCTGACGTAGGTGCCGCGGCGGGGGACGGTGAAGACCAGGCCCTCATCGCGGAGGATCTCGACCGCCCGCAATACGGTGTCGCGGCCAACGTCATGCTCCTGCTGGAGCTGTTTCACCGACGGCAGCGGACCGTTGCGCCACTCACCCTTGGCGATCCTTGCCCGGAGGATGGCGGCTAGCTGCTGGTAGGCCGGTTCCGGTGCGCCGTGATCAACGGTCACATGATCAAGTTAGATCACCAGAGATCAGAGTTGATCACGTGGTATATCTCTTCTGATCTGTTCTGCTCTGATCTATACTTAACCGAGAGCTTCTGGCTGGAGGGCATGGTGCAGGAAGAGCAACCGCCTCAGGCCCGGGGAACCACGCACGAGGATGTCCCGGACTGGTGGCCGTATGCGGCCGAGTTCCCGCACTGGCACGTCTGGCAGGGCGTGTGCGGCCTGGTCTACGCCCGGCGGCCGCGCACCAGTCCTCCGGTCGTAGTACGTGGCGAGGACGCGGTGGATCTCCGCAATCAGATGAGGCGCGCCGAGGGCAGGATGACGTCCTTCAAGGGC
>DAITAE010000143.1:0-9149 GCA_036824445.1 Streptosporangiaceae bacterium
CTAAGCCGTCGATATTTAACTGCAACGGCGACCTTGCATCAGGCGTCTGTTGTATTGGTGATGCCGTCACCGAACGGGCGGAGCAGGAGGAGAGGGCCTTGAAACGACCACGATGGACGATCCGGGGTGCGGCAATTGCCATCGCCGGGTGCACGGCGGTGGCGACCGCTTCATTGGGGGCGGCAGCGGCCCCCGCCGCCACCACGCCAGGGCCGACGGTGAAGCTGATCGCGGCTCAGAACAGCATCACCGCGCAGCGGTTCGGGCGCTACGTGTTCCTGGACCCCGGCATCTATGTGGCGGCGCTCGGGTCCGCGCTCGAGTTTGACGTGCAGCGGGCCAGCTACAGCCAGCCGCGGACGATCACACAGGTCATCCACCTGCCCGATGGCTCCACGCAGACCGTCCCCCTGCCCGCCTCGGTGCTCGCCGGCTGGTCGGGCCTGCGGAACTTCCTGCATCTCAAGGTGACGAACTCCAGCGGCAAGGTGGTGGCGTCCCGGACGATGACGTTCTGCCCGAACGTCTTCGACCCGCAAAAGGCGGACCCGGACGGCGCCGTCACATCGCCGTATCCGTTCGGCTGCAGATCCAACCCCTTCCAGCTGGGCTCGGTGTGGGGCGTGGCGAACGGCTGGGGCGCCGACCCGGTGGAGTTCTCCGGCACTCGTTTCCGGCTGAGCCTCGGCACGTACCACGTGACCGAGACCATCGCGCGCACGTTCGTGCAGCTGCTGAATATCGCCGCCGCCGACGCCACGGCGACCGTCAAGGTCAAGGTGGTCAAGGGAACGGGATGCTGTGGTGCGCCGCACCGCAGCGGCCGGACCAGGTCCGGGACGCTCCCGCGCCTGCCCAGCGCGCCGACCCTCACCAACCCGCCGGCGTCCGCGCTGCCGGACCTGGTGCCCCTCCCCTCCTTCGGGATCCGCACCTCGCACACGCGGGCGACGTCGGCGCACCCGGCGTCGGACCACCTGAACTTCGGGGCCAACGTGTGGATCGGCGGCAACGCCCAGCTCGACGTCCAGGGCTTCCGCTCCAACGGCTCGCCGGTCATGAAGGCCTATCAGTACTTCTGGCAGGACGGCCAGATCATCGGCCGGGCCCGGGCCGGAACGATGGGATTCGACAACAAGCACGGGCACAACCACTGGCACTTCGAGCAGTTCGCGCAGTACCGGCTGCTCAACGCCGGCAAGTCACTGGCCGTGCGGAGCCACAA
This sequence comes from Streptosporangiaceae bacterium, assembly GCA_036824445.1. GTDB lineage: Bacteria > Actinomycetota > Actinomycetes > Streptosporangiales > Streptosporangiaceae > UBA9676. The sequence continues at coordinate 1,226 of DAITAE010000143.1, forward strand.
GGTGGGGTTCTGCATCGCCCCGACGGACGCGATCAACCTGGTGCTGCCGAACGCGGTGTGGCAGCCGCAGTTCATCGGGTTCGGTACGTGCGGCTCGCAGACGGCCCTGTGGGTCCAGGAAGCGCTGCCACTGGGCTGGGGCGACACCTACTTCCAGTCCCGCGCCGGCCAGTCGTTCGACATCACCCACCTGCCCAACGGCACCTACTACGTCGAGGTCATCGCCAACCCGGAGCATCTGCTGTACGAGACGACGACGAGTAACAACGTCTCACTCCGGAAGGTGATCCTCGGCGGCACGCGCGGCCACAGGACCGTCCGCGTGCCGGCCTTCGACGGCATCGACCCGGAGCACTGACCCGGAGGGAAGGGACGCGAGCAGGATCCCGGCCGGCCCTGCGTCCGCCCGGCGGCGGCTAACGGCGCAGGGCCGGAAACAGGATGAAGGCAGGCCCGCCCCTGTACCGTGTGCTGCGTGGATGCCGGGGACCGGTTGTCAGGAGTAAGGCTGGCGGAGCTGGTGGCCGCGCTGTCACTGGCAACGGATCTGGGTTTGGGCCTGCCGCAGGAGCATGTGCTGCGCCAGACGGTGATCGCCCGGCGGCTTGCCGCAGCGGCCCGGCTGCCGGACGAGCAGCAGACGGCGGTGTTCTACGTCTCGTTGCTGGCCTGGGTCGGATGCGTGGCCGACTCCCACGAGCTGGCCACCTGGTTCGGCGACGATCAGCGGCTGCGGGCGGACAGCTACCAGGTCGATAAGACCGGGATGCCGATGCTCCGGTTCGTGTTGGGGCACGTAGGCGACGGCTCGGGCCCGGTGCGGCGGCTCACGATGATCGGCCGGTTCCTGGCAGGCGGGCCCGAGCGCGCCACAAGTTCCATGCTGGGCCACTGCCAGGTCACCGGGGACATCGCCGACCGCCTGGGGCTGGCTGGCCAGGTCGGCGGGGCGTTGCAGCAGGCCTTCGAACGCTGGGACGGCAAGGGCGTCCCGGGCCACCGCGCGGGCGAGCAGATCGACCCGGCGATGAGGGTGGTGCAGATCGCCGACGACGTCGAGGTGTTCCACCGCCTCTACGGGGCCGATGCCGCGAGCGAGATGCTCCGCTCCCGGCGGGCAACCGAGTTCGACCCGGCGCTGGTGGACTTGTTCTGCGCTCGCGCGGGCGAACTGCTGGACGGCGTGAGCGAGATCGACGCGTGGGATGCGGTCATCACCGGTGACAGCGACCTGGGCCCGGAACTCAGCGAGGCCGATCTGACGCGGGTGCTGCGGGTGTTCGCCGACTACGCCGACCTCAAGTCACCGTCCTGGACCGGTCACTCGGCAGGCGTTGCCGCGCTGGCCGCCGGGGCGGCGGGCCGGCTCGGCCTGCCGGCCGGCGAGGTCACCTGGGTCGAACGGGCGGCCCTGGTGCATGATCTCGGAGCGATCGGCGTGTCCGCCGGAATCTGGGACAAGCCTGCCCCGTTGTCGGCCGCTGACCGGGAGCGGGTACGCACTCACCCCTACCTGACGGAACGGATATTGGCCCGCCCGGCCCGCCTGGCCGAGATCGGCGCACTGGCGGGACTGCATCACGAACGGATTGACGGCTCCGGGTATCCCCGTGGCGTGCACGGTGACGGCCTTTCCCTGTCGGCGCGGGTGGTGGCGACCGCGGATGCCTACCACGCCATGTGTGAGGGCAGACCCCATCGAGCCGCGCGCGGTGCCGCCGAGGCCGCCGCGGCGCTGCGGGACGAGGCGGTGGCAGGCCGCCTCGACGGCGAGGCCGTGAATGCGGTGCTGGCCGCCGCCGGGCACCGTGTCCGCCACCGGCCGGCGCTCCCGTGTGATCTCACCCCACGGGAGGCCGAGATCCTGGCGCTGCTGGCCCGTGGCCTTTCCAACAAGGAGATGGCTCAGCAGCTGTCGGTGTCGGCCCGCACGGTGAGCAGCCACGTCGAGCACGCCTACGCGAAGATCGGCGTTTCGACCCGCGGCGCGGCCGCCATGTTCGCCATGCGGCACGGCCTCGTCGATTCGCGCGCCGGCACCTGACAGGAATATCGGGCGAATAACCGATGCCCGGTGATCCCGGCCCGCGTACAACTCAAGCATGGACAGTGAGATGACAACAATGGCCGAGGTCACCAGCGAGCCGACGCCCCGGTGGTCGGTTGGCGGGCTGCTCATCGAGGCGCTCGCCCGCCAGGACTTCGCCGCGCTGGCCGACTGCCTCGATCCCGCCGTACGGCTGCGGGCTCTGGTCCCACGTGGGCCCATCGACATGACCGGCCGCGACGACGTGGCCGGCTGGTTCCGGTCCTTGTTCGGCGGGCCAGACGATCTCGAACTTGCTGACGGGACGGTCGGCGAGATCGGGCCGCGCCTGTACATGCGCTGGCGAGTCAGCCTCACCCCCACCGGGACATCCGGACGGCGCCGCCTCGCCGAGCAGCACGTCTTTGCGATGACCGGCACCAGCGGGCACATCACCGCTTTGGACCTGCTCTGCTCGGGATTCGTCACCCAAGCCGAGCACGGCTAATCGCACAACGGCGGTGCCGTCGGCCGGCCATTCCCCGGCAGGGTCCATCCGCGGTCCGCGCATGTCCGTTCCGCCCGTGACTTGACGCCGCGAAGCATCTGGCGGGACGTGACGAAGTCGGCCGGGATAACCGCCAGCAGGTAGCCGGCTGCGACCCACGCCGGCCCAGCGCGCCCGCGGCTGCGGAACATGAACCGGGTCCTCCCGTCGCCGAGGTCGTCGAGGACGAACGCCCACGTCCAGTCGATCCAGGCGCCGTAGCGCTCCTTCCACCCGGGCGGCAGACGGTCTTCCGAATGCAGAACGAGGTGATGGTCCGGCTCAAGCCGGGCGACGATGAACTCGCAGCCGGCTTCCGGAGGCCCGTCGGGGACATGGTCGCCGACCGCAAGGTGCTGGAACTCGGGAATCCGCGCGGTGAACGGCTTCCCCGCCCAGGAACTCATCGAGGCCTCGCGCGATGCTGACCTGCTGGTGGTGGGCTCCCGGGGCGTTGGCGGGTTCGCGCGGCTGTTGCTGGGCTCCATCAGCGATCACGTGATGCACCACGCCCACTGCCCGATCGTCGTCGTGCCTGGACAAGGTCGCGGCTAAGAACGCTGACCGCGGGGGCGGCGGCAGCGGCCAGTGAGCGATGCCTTGACCGCGAAGGTACTCCCGCTGAGAACGAGGCCCAGCCGTGCCGATCATGCGGAGTTGGACCTCACGAGGTGACGGATCCGGCCAGCCCGCCAGCCTCACAACGATGGGTTCGCACCACCTGAATCGTCTGATCTACTGAGACCGACCGGACCGGCAAGGAGCTCAGATGGCAACCATCACCGCCAGCATGTTCATGGCGCTCGACGGCGTCGTCGACCCAGCCGTCGGCAACTGGCACTTCCCCTATTTCAACGACGAGATGGGCCGTGCCGTCGACCGCACGCACGATGCCGATGTGATGCTGTTCGGTCGCGTCACCTACGACAGCTTCGCCGGCGCCTGGCCCGGCCGGGAGGCTGCAGGCGAGGAGGACGCCGAGTTCGCCAAGAAGCTCGGCGACATGCGCAAGATCGTGGTCTCGCACCAGCCGCTCGAGTTCACGTGGCGCAACTCGGAACAGCTGCAGGGCAGCCTCGTCGAAGAAGTAGCCGCGCTCAAGGCCGACCCTTCGATCGACAGGATCGCCCTCAGCGGGTCCGTCTCCGTGGTCCGCCAGCTCCTGGCCGCCGGCTTGCTCGACGAGCTGCACCTCTTCGTCCACCCCGTGCTGGCAGGCTCAGGGCTGCGGCTCTTCCAGGAAGGTGTCCCCGAGCAGCCGCTTCGCCTGCTCTCGTCGCGGCCGTTCGCAACCGGAGTGATCTATCTCGTCTACGCGCCGGACCCGAACCCGCCGGCCGGCAACTACGAACAAGCCAAGGACAACCTCCCGCAGGAGTGACCTGGCCACGTGCGCTGGGTTACATCCTCCCGGACGCTGCCAGCCCATGACCGGCTGCCTGAAGCGGCGCACCGGCTTGCTGGAGAATCCGGGACGCGGGCGGCGGTACCGTTATCGCGCGAGAGACTCCGTCGCGCTTGGCGCCCCTCCGCCGTTCCCTGCGGATCTCCCGCAGGTACGCGAGGAAGTCGACCTGGATGGTGTCCCTGGCGGAGCGGGCGTACCGCCTGGAGGTCCTCGCGCGATACCTGGCGATCTCGGTGTTCATCCGCGGCTCGGGCGGCAGGGTCGCGCGGCCCTGGAGCAGATCTGCCACCCATTCCGACTGGATCTCGGCTACCGGCATGACCGCGCCGATCGGCTGAACGAGGCCGATGAAGTACAGCCCGGGCAGCTGCGGCGGGACGATGCGGTGGTACAGGGGAATCTGGCCGTCGTCGGCGCCGATCAGGGCTTCGTCGAGGAACGGAAAGCTGATCTTGTATCCGGTGCAATAGATCACCGCGTCGACCTGCTCGGCGCTGCCGTCGGTGAACCAGACGCGATCCCCGTCGAACCGGTCGATGTTGGGCCTGACGACGATGTCGCCGTGATCCAGCCTGCTGAGCAGGCTGTCCGACATCGTGGGAGGAGCGCACAGCAGCCGGCGGTCCGGCCTGGGCAACCCGTATTTCGTCACCGGGCCCTGGGCGATGCGCATCAGCAGCGTCACCGCGAACCCCTGCAACCGAAGCGGCACCCACGTGCCCAGGCGCATGAGCGTTAGATGATCGGTGGGCATGCCGAACAGGCGTTTCGGCACTATGTGGGCGCCCCGCCGCATGGCAAGCAGCGTCCGTGCGGCGACCCGAGAGCAATCGACCGCGACATCGCACGCGGAGTTGCCGATGCCGAGTACGAGAACGCGCTTGCCGGCGAATGGCTCGGGCGTCCGGTAATGGTGGGAATGGATCTGCTCACCGGCGAAGGTGCCAGCACCGGGAAAGGCCGGCTCGGGATACCGCGGATCCCAGTGGTGACCGTTGGCGACCAGCACGGCACCATACCGCTCGGTCCGTACCGCCCCGGTGTCCCGCTGCCGGACCGAGACGTCCCAGCCACCTTCGGTCGTCGGCACCAGCCTGGTCACCTCGGTCCGGAACTGAATCTTGCTGCGAAATCCGAAATGATCCACGAACTCATCGAGGTACTTCGCGATCAGCCTGTGGCTGGGATAGCTCGGGTAGCCATCCGGCATGGGGAACGCCGTGTACTGCATGCCCCGCCGGGATGACTCGGCGTGCAGTGAGCGGTACGCGGACGACATGCCGCTGTCATTGTCATACCGCCAGTTGCCACCAACTTCCGAGCCCGCCTCGAAGCAGTCGAAAGGAATGCCGCGCGCGTGCAGGACCTGGCACGATGCGATCCCCGACGATCCCGCCCCGATGACGCACGCACGGTCCATGAGTGGTGTCCCAGCGCACTAGGGGCGTGTCGGTGGCGTCGTTGGCGCGGAAGGCGTTCCCCCGCCAAGCGCCGTGGTCGAGCTGAAGCCGACGACCTCGTGGCCGCGCAACGCCTCCAGGAACGGCTGAAAGCTGCCGCAGACCAGGCACCGCAATATGGAACCGTCAACCTCGACGTCGCTGACACCGGAAGCGCTCTCTACCTGCCGGGCCGGCGCGGCGCCCACGAAACTGACCTCTACTCGATGTAGCGGCGGTCCGTCAGGCATGTTCGCCATGTTAGAAGCGCGTGTGCGGCGCCGGCATCGGCGGAATTACCGATGGGGTACCGATCCGGCGCCGGTGGCGGCACCGTATATATACCGTCATGGCCAGGCCCGCCCGGCGCCCGGGCAACCTTCCAGCCGAGGCGACCAGCTTCATTGGCCGCCGCCGCGAGGTTGCGGAGGTCAGGAAGAAGCTCGCCGCGGCCCGCCTGGTCAGCCTCGTCGGGCCGGGCGGCGTGGGCAAGACACGTCTGGCGATCCGCGCCGCGGCAGACCTCCGTCGTGGCTACCGCCACGGCGGATGGCTTGTCGAGCTCGCTGAAATCCGGGACCCGGCACTCGTGAGCAACACGGCCATGGCGGCGCTGGACCTGCGTGACCAGGCCGCAACCGAGCCCTTGAACCTGCTGCTCTCTTACCTGCAGGACAAGGAGCTGCTGCTGGTCGTGGACAACTGCGAGCATCTGCTCGGGGCGGTCGCTCAGGCCGTGACCGACGTGCTGAGAGCCGCGCCGGGCGTCCGTGTGATCGCCACCAGCCGCGAGCCGCTCTCGGTCGCCGGCGAGCACATAGTCCCGGTGCCGCCCCTCGAGCTGCCCTCCGCGCGGGCGGCCGAGCCTCTCGCCCGGCTGCGGCAGAACGAGGCAGTCGCGCTCTTCACGGAAAGAGCGGCGGCGGCGTCGGGCTCGTTCGAGCTGACCGCCGCCAACCAGGCGGCGGTCGTCGACCTGTGCCGGCGGCTCGATGGGCTCCCTCTGGCGATCGAGCTGGCGGCGGTCAGGACGCGCGTCCTGACCGTGGAGCAGATCCTCGATCGCCTCGCCGACAGGTTCGGTCTGCTGACGGGAGGAAGCCGCGCTGCCCTGCCGCGTCATCAAACGCTCCGGACCACCATCGAGTGGAGCCACGACCTGCTGGCGGACGGCGAGCGCGCGATCCTGAGGCGGTCATGCACGTTCGCAGGCAGGTTCACGCTGGAAGACGTCGAGTCGGTTTGCACATCCGAGGACGTGCCGGCGGCACAGGCATTGGACGTGCTGTCATCGCTCGTCGACAAGTCCCTCGTGACAAAGGAGGATGCCAAGGGCGTCGCCTGCTATCGCCTGCACGAGACGATGCGCGAGTTCGCCGGTCTCAAGCTGCGAGAGTCCGGCGAGGAGGAAGCCGTCGAGCTGCGGTGCGCCGAGTATTACCGGTCGAGGTGCGCGCTGTCCGCACTGGAAGGCCGCTACCGGCTTCTCGAGTGGCTCCCGTGGGCGGACCTGGAGATCGACAACATCCGCGCGGTCCTTCAGCGATGCCTGGCTCGCGCTGACGCCCTGCGCGGAATCGATCTCGCCACGTCCCTGGGCTGGTACTGGATCACGCGCGCGGCCAGTGAGGGCATGCGCTGGCTGGACGGGCTCCTCGCCGTTGATGGTGGTAACCCGGAGACGCGTGCCTGGGCCTACTTCATACGCGGGTTCCTGGCCGTACTGAAGGCTGATCCGGCGGCCGCCAGGCCGGCGCTACAAGCAGCGGTGGCGGCGGCCCGGCAGACGGGCCAGCGGGATGCGCTGTCGGAAGCGCTGTCCATGGCGTCGATCGCGGAGAACCTGGCCGGTGATCGCGCATCCGCGAGGCGCCTGCTCGATGAGGCTCAAGGCACGATAAGCGCCGCCTACCCTCCCGGCGCGCTCGCGGTTCTCCAGGCCCGCGCGCTCGACGGCTTCTTCGAGGCGGATCTCGGCGCGGTCAGATCCGCGGCCTCAGAGGGGGCGCGTCTCTCCAGGGAGACGGGCGACCTTTACGGCCTCGAGATGATGCTCCTTGACCTGGGGTCCGCGGCGCTGATCGCCGGCGCTCTCGATGAGGCAAAGCCACTCATCGCAGAATCGCTACAGATCGCTCACCAGATCGATGACCGGGTTGCCCAGTTCTATCTGCTCGGCGCATGTGGCTGCCACGCCGCTCTCTCCGGCCAGGCGCGGCACGCGGCGCATCTGCTCGGCGCCGCGGACACCGTGCGAACGGAAGCCGGCGCGAACATCATGCCGTTCCTTGCTCAACTGCTGGCCCAGGCCAGTGACTCGGCAATCGCGGCGCTCGGGGCAGCGAGGTACACGGCCGAGTTCGATGCCGGAAAACGACTGGACCGGGACACGGCGCTGGCGCTGGCGCTCGGCAAGCCCGCCCGGGACGCCGTCGCGGCTTCTGGCGACGCAGGCGCGGGGCTGCTCGGGAAACGCGAGGCCGACGTCGCACGGCTGGTCGCTG
>DAITAE010000144.1:0-9127 GCA_036824445.1 Streptosporangiaceae bacterium
TCGCGAGCTGCCGGGCCGGGCCTGCGGGAGCGCAAGAAGCAGCAGACCCGGGAGGCCTTGAGCTGGGCAGCGCTGCGGCTGGCCGTCGAACGCGGCCTGGGCAACGTCTTGGTCGAGGACATCGCCGCCGAGGCGGGCGTATCGCCCCGCACGTACAACAACTACTTCTCGAGCAAGGCCGAAGCCATCACGTGGCGGCACCTCGACCGGGCGCGCCGTATGGCGGACCTGCTGCGGGCACGGCCGCCCGGCGAGCCGCTGTGGGAGTCCATCACCTGCGCCGCCGTGGCGCAGGCCGGCGGCGAGCGCGCCAGCCCGGAGCCCGAGTGGATCGCGGGCGTCCGGCTCATGCTCAGCGAACCGGAACTGCAGGGTGAGTTCCTGCGGGCCGAAGCGGCCGCCGAGCGAGAGTGTGTGGCGGTAATCGCCGAGCGGACCGGCAGCGATGCCGGCCGGGACATGTACCCGCTGCTGGTGGCGGCCGCGATCGGCGCGGCCATACGGGCGGCCAACGAGCAGTGGCTGCGCGCCGAGCCGCCGGTGCCGCTTGCGCCGCTGCTGCGTGACGCGCTGACCCAGATCGCAGCCGGCCTGCCCGTGCCGGCAACCGTATAGGCCCCAATCTCCACCACATCCGGCCCACCACGGGCCGCTATCCCGCCATGCCCTGTCCCGGGCGGCGGAGCAGGGAGGTATCCCGATGACAACCGATGTCGTGATCGCTGGCGGCGGCCCTAACGGTCTGCTGCTGGCCTGCGAGCTTGCGCTAGCCGGCGTGCGCCCGGTCGTGCTGGAGCGCCTGCCGGCCCGGCCCACAGAGCCCAAGGCCAACGGACTGGTCGGCCGGGTCGTGCAGGCGCTGGACTACCGCGGCCTATACGAACGGTTCAGCGGCAGCAGCAGGCCACCGGTGCCGGTGCCGGGTTTCCAGTTCGGCGCGTTGCCGCTGGATCTGTCCGCCCTGGACGGCAACGCCCTGTACACGCTGCCCATCCCGCAGCGCCGGATGGAAGAGCTGCTCGAGCAACATGCCCGCGAGCTGGGGGCTCAGATCCGGCGCGGGCACGAGCTGACCGCGGTGAGCCAGACAGCCGACCTGGTGACCATCGACGTGCAAAGCCCGCACGGGCGCTATGAACTCGCCGCCAAATTCCTTGTCGGCGCCGACGGCGGCCACAGCATCGTGCGCAAGCAGTGCGGCATCGACTTCCCCGGCGTCACCGACCGAAGCTTCGTCGGCCGCAGCGGGCAGGTCACCATCCACCCTCCCGTCGCGGTACCGGGCACCGGGGAGCTTCAAGTGCCCGGCGCCGGCCGGTTCCGGCCCGCCACGTTCACCCGCACCGAGAACGGGATGTTCAGCTACGGGATGTTCCAGCCCGGGCTGTACCGGGTGGCTGTCTACGAGTGGGCGCCTTCGCCGCTGGAGGACAGCACCACCATGCCGCTCGAGGAACTGCAGTCCGCGGTGCGCCGGGTGATCGGCGGCGACGTGCCGATGAGCGAGCCGGCGGGGAGTGAGCCCCGGGCGCTGCGCAGGTCGACCGGGGCCAACTCGCGGCAGGCCGACCGCTACCGGCACGGGCGGGTGTTCCTGGCCGGCGACGCGGCGCACATACACAGCGGCGTCGGCGGCCCCGGCCTCAACCTCGGCATGCAGGACGTGCTCAACCTCGGATGGAAACTGGCGGCCGCGGTCAACGGCTGGGCACCACAAGGCCTGCTCGACACCTATCAGAGTGAACGGCACCCAGTGGGCCAGCGCGTCATCATGCACACCCGCGCGCAGATGGCGCTGCTCTCACCGGGCGCCAACATCACCGCGCTGCGGGAACTATTCACCGAGCTGCTGCGCGAGCCGAGCACAGTACGGCACATCAGCGACCTGATGGCCGGGGCGGACATCCGTTACGACACCCTTACCGCCGGGCTGGCGCATGCCATGGCCGGGCGATGGATGCCGGACGTCGCCCTGCGGACCGGGAATGGCTCCACCAGGACCGCCGAGCTGCTTCGTCCCGGCCGGCCCGTCCTTCTTGCTCTCACAGACCGAGCCGGCCTGACGGACGCAGCCAAGGAGTGGAGCGACCGGGTCGATGTGATCACCGCAGCAACCGCCGAGCCCCCGGCGGACGCCGTGCTGATCCGTCCTGACGGCTACGTCGCCTGGGCCGCCGACACCGACACGCCCAGCCCGGCCGACGGGCTAAGGCATGCCCTGCAGACCTGGTTCGGCGATCCTGCCTGACGTCGCATCACCCGGAGGCGGGCGAGGGCACTGGCAGTCAGCCGGTGCTGCAGAGCTTCACACACCCCTCGATTCGGCTGCCGGGCTATGGCCGCCATCCCGCCCTTGCCAGCTGGTCGGCGGCGAAGCGGCCAATGATGCTGCGCTCTCGCTGCGGCCTGGCCAGCTCCATGACAACCGCGTCGGCGGTACAGCGCGGATACCCGCACTCACGCAGCGCCTCGGCAATGACGGCCGCGCGGCCGATGTCGATCAGCAGCGGACGTTCGTAGTCGAAGTCCGGCTCAGGTGGCGAACTGGGCTTGGCGTGCTTGCCGCCTGGACCGCGCGGCGCGGGCACCAGCCCGGCCAGCCCTTCCGCGTCTGTCCGCATGCCACCCCTTTCCCCCGGATGTCATATAGACGCCCGGGGGCAGGACCGGGTGCACACGGTTTCCAGGCCCTCCGGTGCGGATTCTGGGCCCGGCGCTGAGCACTTGCTGTAGGTGTGCGCGGTGTGTCGTCCACAGGTGACTGCACAGGCGCGGGAAAATGCGCGTGTCATGAACTATTGCTGCGCAGGTGAGTATGGGCTGATCGAGAGCGGATCGATCAGTGCGGTTGCGGCGACGGCCCACCGGTCGATGCTCCTGCGGTGGCACGCCGTCCGGATCACCGATGGCAAGCCTGAGGACCAGGCGGTCGACGGCTTCCGGTACGCAGAGGCAGATCTTGTTGTCGACTGTGACTGGGAGCATGAACACCTCGCGCGCTGCTGGAGCTGCGCCCAGGTGCTCCGAATGGAACTCACTGGCTACGAGCGCTAGGCAGCGTTCACGCGGTCGCAGGCCTTCGGCTGCGGCAATTGTCACGTGGGGATAACGAACTGGTCGCGGTATGGGCTCTAGCCCTTCCGGATTTCCCCCCAGCAACTTATCGGGCGAACGGCATTTGGGCTGGTAACTGTGGAGGGCTGGTCACGAGGGCCACCCACTTCTCTCCCATGGCATCGCACGGCCATGCGGGCGTATTTTGCACAGTTCATCCACAAGCCTTGTGCACAGACGCCTACACTCATGATCTCGCCGGGGCTGGCGTGATAGGAGCGTGCTCTCATGTCAGCCCCGGTTGCCGCGACATTGCGTCCCTACACTGCATCGCCCTTCGCGAGCACCGCAGTCACCAGGTCGAACAACGGCCCCGCGAGGTCATCCTCGGCGACCATGACATCCCGGTCATCCATCTGGAGATGGTAAATAGGCCCGCCCGGAACGGGACGGTACGGCAACGGGACAGCCAAGGCACGCGCGATGAGCTCCTGCCAGAGGCCGGCGTCGCTGCGGCCAGCGGTCTCCACCATCCGGCGCCACATGGTGCCGTCCGCATCGATCTGGCTCACAACGACCCTCATGAGCCCAGTCTGCGCCTGCACATGCCGGGCGGCAGCCTTTGGGGCACCTACTCCCGGTATGACCGGGTAGGTGCCAGTGTGCCCCGGGCCGTCAGGCCGGCCCGGGACACATGATCGAACGGGATCAGGGAGCGGCGTGCAGGTAGGTGCTGAAGCCGCCGCCGGCGGCCGACAGCTTGCCGGGGTACATCACCAGGACGCCCCCGGCGGTGCGGTCGATGTATTTGACCGCAGCCCACGGTCCGCGGAGAGTGCCGCGGACGCCGCCGTTAGTGACCACACGGCTGCTCCAGAAAGTCCACAGCAGCGTGTTATTGGCCGGCAGCGGCATCACATCGGCGTTGCTGCTGATCGCGGACCCTACGAAAGCGTGGCGGTAGAACACCGCGGTCGACGTGGTCACACGCACCGTCTGGCTCCGTCCTGTGCGAAGGTTGGTGACGGTGAACGAGTCCCGGTGCCTGGACACGTTGCGGGAGATGCTGATCCTCAGGCGATCACCCACACGTGGGGACAACCGGAAGGCACCAGAGGCGTGGGTGGTGGCGGACTTTTGGTCGAAGAAAAAGATGCTGCGCGCGCCGCCGTTGCAGAGGACGTCAATCTCTGCGTCCCAGTTTCTGCCGCCGAAGAGCGCCATGACAGCGACGGGGTTCTTGGTGCGGGCGATCGGGATCGGGCAGGCCTTCACCCGCAGTGTCGTTGCCGCGTACCGGAACCGCCGAGTCTCACTGGATGCAGCGTGGTATCCGGCCAAGTGACGGGTGATGACCACCAGCGCCGTCCCCGTGGCCGGCGCGGTGTGGTTTCCGGCAAAGTGATTGTTGTTGATCGCCCGCACCGGGCCCGTGGCCGCGCCTGCGGCCCCGGCCGCGGTCAATCCGAATGTTGCGATCGTGGCACCCGTTGCCGCGGCACCGAGAATCGCGCAGGTGATACTTCTGCGCATCAGAATGTCCCTCCCCTTATACCGCCCGGCCTGCATGAGCGGGGCTTAACAGCCCGCACGGCTGGTGGCATGGTCAAGGGCAGAATGTCGCCAGGTATTACCGGCGGCAGGTGCTTTACGAGTACTTTGCTCTGGCTTTGCAAGCACGTAGGGTTCGGACATTGGCGCGCGGCACATGATGCCGAGCGGGCATTAGTGGCAGCAGTTCCCCATGATGCGGCCGGGACTCAACGACCTCCGGGATGGGTGTCTCGGGCGAATCTGGCGAGCAGGTCCTGGACCGCCTGGAGGACGGCGTCGGGATGACGGAGGTGCATTGTGACGTGTCCGGCGTCGATAAGGCGGATCTCGCCGCGCGGTACTGATGCGGCCAGCGCCGTGTAGAGGCGCCGCTTGCCTTCGATCTCCTCGCGTAGCAGCGACTCGGATTCGCCCACGGACACCGCTTCCTTGAAGGCGTCGGTGCTCATCGAGCACAGGACGATCATCGGAACGTCGGGCATCGGTCCTGCATGACGGACCTCGTCGTAGAGCTGATTGACGTTGCTTGCCTCTTGCAGGCCGGCCCGAAGCCATTCCGGGCTGACGTGACGGTCGATGAGAAGCTCGCGGACATCCTCCGGCCAGTCCGCCATCTCCTGCGCGAACAGGCCACGGTAGAACTGGATGAGCTCGCCGGGCAGTTCGTCGGGGAACGCCTGGTCGGGGTCCCAGGCCTGCCGCAGCTCGTTGAGCTGCGGAGGCATATAGGCGTTGTAGTCCTCATGGGCAGGATCCAGCAGGAGCAGGGCGCCTATCTCGCCGGGGAACCGCTGCGCGTAATGGCGCGCGTACAGGCCGCCGAGAGAATGGCCGGCCAGCAGGTAGGGTGCGGGCACGCCGGCGGTCCGCAGAAGTTGGCGCAGCTCGCTGGTCACCTCGGTGGAGGTGCGCGGCAGCCCAGCCTGGTCACTCCACCCCGTCCCGGCCCGGTCGTAGAGCACGCTCGTGGAGAGCTTGGCGGCTTTCTGCTGGACGTTCAGGTAGTCCAGGCCGACCGTGCCGCCCCCGGGCAGGAACACCACCGCCGGGGTCCCGCTGCCGGAGCGGTGCAGCAGCAAGCGCCTGCCGCCGACCTCGTAGAACCGCCCCAGCGGCGGATTGGCCTCGGTTCTCGTACCGGGACGAACCGCGGAAGGTTGGTCTTCCATCGCTGACTCCCTCATGCCGGTGTGCGCCGGCTCGGTACGGCGGGAGCGTAACCGTCCAGGCTGCGATCTCACCGCGCCGCCACCAGGGCTAGCTTTCCCAATTTTGGAAACAGTACCAGATATGGGATCGTTGCGTGATGGACACGCTCGACTTGCTCTTGCACCCGGTGCGACTGCGCATCGTGCATGCCACGTCCGGCGGGCGGATACTCACCACCTCCGACCTGTGCGCCCGCCTGCCCGATGTCCCCAAGACCACCGTGTACCGGCACGTGGCGCTGCTGGCCGAGGCAGGAGTGCTGGAGGTGGAGGGCGAACAGCGGGTGCACGGCGCCGTCGAACGCCGCTACCGGCTGCGGCGGGAGCGGACGGTGATCGACCAGGAGGCGGCTGCGTCAATGTCCCTGGAAGACCACCGCCGTTTGTTCGCGGCGGCCATGGCCGTCCTGCTCGCCGAGTTCAACACCTATCTCGACCGCGACCACGCTGACCCCACCGCTGACTCGGTCGGCTACCGGCAGATTCCGCTCTGGCTCAATCAAGGCGAACTTGCCGAACTGATCGGCGAGGTACGCAGCGCCATCGTGTCCAAGTTGGATAACAAACCCTCACCGGACCGCAGCCTCCATCTGCTGAGCCCGATCCTGTTCCCGATCGAGGAACCGCCACCGCGCAGGACCGGTAAGCAGGCAGCCACCGCCACTGAGCCCGGGCCTGGCAGGCCCGGGCCAGATGGCCAGTGGAGCCGATGACCTCATCGGGGCAGCGCGCTTTCGCCAGTCCGTCCAGAGGGCCCGGGTCAGCCTCGGCCACGCGCAGCCGGGCCATGGTCTCGTCGTCCCAGGGATTCCGCCATGCTGAGTAACGGATATCAGCCCCGGCTGCCAACAAGGGGGTTCCAAGATGATCATTGATTGTGCCCATTACCAGGACGGCCGCAGAAGCGATGAGGGCGCGGTGCCGCTGGAGGAGGCGGCTGCTCGCTGCGGGCAGGGTGGCTTCGTCTGGCTTGGACTGTTTGAGCCCGGGGCAGAGGAACTGGCTCAAGTCCGTGAGACCTTCGGCCTGCACGAGCTGGCGGTCGAGGACGCGCAGAACTTCCACATGCGCCCCAAGATCGAGAACTACGACCAGGACGTTCAGCTGGTCATCTTGCGCACTGCGCGTTACGACGACGCCGCCGAGGAGGTCCAGTTCGGCGAGATCAGCGTCTTCCTCGCGCCGAACTTCGTGATCACCGTGCGTCAGGGCGTGGCGAGCGAGTTGCGCGGGGCCAGACAGCGGCTGGAGCAGCGGCCAGAGCTGCTCGCGGCGGGTAGCTCATCCGCACTCTGGGCAATCCTGGATCAGGTGGTAGACGACTATGCGCCCGTCGTCGCCGGGCTCGAACGCGACATCGACGAGATCGAGGCCACCGTGTTCTCCGGCGCCGTCGCGCCGACCGAGCGGATCTACTCGCTGCGCCGCGAGGCCACCGACTTCTACCGCGCCGTTCATCCGCTGCTCGCAGTGGTAACCAGCGTCGAGCGCGTCACCATCGCACCCGAACTGCAGCCCTATCTGCGCGACGTCCAGGACCACCTGCTGCTCGTGAACGAGGAGGTTGCGGCCCAGCGTGACCTGCTCGGCACGGTCCTGGAGGCCAACATGGCGGTGATCTCGGTCGAGCAGACCAAGGTCAGCGTCCGGCAGAACTCGACCATCGAGCAGCTCACGGTCCTGGCGACGGTGTTCTTGCCGCTGACCTTCATCACCGGTTTCTTCGGCCAGAACTTCGCGTGGCTGATCGGGCACATCAGCAGCTGGACCGCGTTCATCGTCTATGGCCTGGGTGGTCTGGTCGTGCCGCTGGCGCTGCTGTCTCTATGGCTGAGACTGCGCGCGCTTCACGCACCTACCGCCGGCGCCGTGCACGACAGCTGACCCCACGCCGGGCCCAGCCCGCTGGCCAGTGGGCGGCACCTGTCGTTATGAACGAATCTTTGGCGCGGACCGTCCGCCGCGGTGGTGTGCGAGGGCTTAGTGGGCTGGAAGGCGAATACTGGGAGCGTGAATCGGCGCGCTACCGGTCAGGCGGCTCTCGCGGTTGGTGCTCTCGGAGTTGTCTTCGGGGACATCGGCACGAGCCCGCTGTACACCGTACAAACGGTCTTCAATCCGCACGATCCTCACCCGGTCGCGGTATCCACCGAGAGCATCTTCGGGGTCGTCTCGCTGATCTTCTGGTCTGTAACGATCATCGTCACCGTCACGTACGTCCTGCTGGTGATGCGCGCCGACAACGACGGCGAGGGCGGGATCATGGCGTTGATCACCTTGATCCGCAGACGGGGGGTTCCCGGCGGGCGCCGGACGAAGATGGTGCTCGCGGCGCTCGGGGTCTTCGGCGCCTCGCTGTTCTTCGGCGACAGCGTGATCACGCCCGCGATCTCGGTGCTATCGGCGGTCGAGGGCGTCAAGGTCGCTGCGCCGTCCCTGGCCGGCCTGGTCGTTCCGATCACTGCCGCGATCATCGTCGGCCTGTTTCTTGTTCAGCGATTCGGCACCGGCGCCGTGGGGCGCCTGTTCGGGCCGGTCATGGGCATCTGGTTCGCCGCGATCGGCGCGATCGGCGTCAGTGGTATCGCCGCCCACCCCGAGATTCTCAAGGCGCTGTCGCCCACCTACGCCATTGGTTTCCTGGTGGGCCATTTCTCGACCGCGTTTTTCTCGCTGACCGCCGTCGTTCTCGCCGTCACCGGAGCCGAAGCGCTGTACGCGGACTTGGGGCACTTCGGCCGCACACCGATCAGGCGGGTCTGGCTACTCCTCGTTTTCCCCGCCTGCATCCTCAGCTACATGGGGCAGGGCGCATTGGTCCTGGGTGACCCGAGCAGTATCAGCAGCCCCTTCTTCCTGCTGGTACCGGGGTGGGCGCGGCTGCCGATGGTTCTCCTTGCCGCCGCTGCGACGGTCATCGCCTCGCAGGCGGTCATCACGGGTGCGTTCTCGGTCGCGCAGCAGGCCGCTCGGATCGGTTACCTTCCACGGCTGCGCATCACGTATACGTCGGAGGAGAGGATCGGCCAGATCTATGTCCCGTGGATCAACTGGATACTCCTGGTCTCCGTCCTCACGCTCGTCGTCACGTTCCGGACGTCAGCCGCGCTCGCCTACGCATACGGCATGGCGGTGACCGGCACGATCACGATCACGACCCTGCTTTTCCTCTACGTTGCCCGTTATCTATGGCACACGCCACTCTGGATTCTGCTGCCCGGCGGCGGCGCCCTGCTCGCCGTCGAGCTCCTCTTCCTCGCCGCCAACCTGACCAAGCTCGTGCACGGAGCATGGCTTCCGCTGCTCATCGC
>DAITAE010000670.1:0-2458 GCA_036824445.1 Streptosporangiaceae bacterium
CGGTGGTCGGCGTGCCAGTAGCAAAAACCTGCTAGGACGGGCGGGTCAGGCGGCCCGCTTGTAGGCGCGGACGGCGAGCGGCGCGAAGACGACGAAGATCCCGATCAGCCACAGGGCGCTCTTCCAGAAGCTGTCCCAGATCGGGCCGCCGAGCGCGAGCCCCCGCATCGTGTCGACCACGTAGGTGACCGGCTGATTGTTGGCAAAGGCCTGCAGCCAGCCCGGCATGGTCTCGATCGGCACGAACGCCGAGCTGAGGAACGTGAGCGGGAACAGCCAGATCAGCCCGAATGCCTGCACCGATTCCTCGTCGCCGATGGCCAGCCCGGTGAACGCGGCGATGCAGCAGATCGCCATCCCGAACACGATGGACAGCACGACCATGCCCACGGCAGGCCCGAAGCCGTTCTGGAAGCGGAACCCGACCGCGTACCCCACCCCGAGGACGATCAGGATCGTCACGGTCATCCGGATGGTGTCGGCGGTCAGCCGGCCGGCCAGCACCGCCGAGCGCGCCATCGGCATCGACCGCAGCCGGTCGATGACGCCCTTCTGCAGCTCTACCGCCAGCGCGATGGCGGTGCCGAACGTCGCGAACGCCGCGGTCTGCGCGATGATCCCCGGGATCAGGAAGTTGACGTACCCGCCCGGGACGTCCACCGGGATCGCGCCGCCGAAAACGTATCGGAACAACAGGACGAAGATCACTGGCTGGATGATGGTGAACACGATGTAGGCGGGGACCCGCATCCAGACCAGCAGGTTGCGCTGGGTGATGGTGAGCGTGTCGCTCACCGCCCAGCGGGCGCGGGTGAGCAGGTCCGGCTCTCCCAGCGGTACGGCGATCGTGGTCATGACGCTGCCCTCACGGTGTCCTGATCGGTGTCCTTGTCGGCGGGTCGGCGCCGGCCACGGCGCTTGGCCGGCTGGGTGGTCTCCTCGGCGGCGTGGCCGGTCAGCGCCATGAACACGTCGTCAAGGGAGGGCCGCCGCAGCATGAGGCCGCGGGTCTCGACCGCGGCGCCGTCCAGCCCGCGCACGGCCTCGATGAGCGCTTCCGAGCCCCGGCCGCCGACTCCCACGCTGATCACGCCGGTCTCCCCGTCCATGTGCGGCTCGGCATCCCCGATCTTCGCGACCGCCGCGCAGGCGTCACCGATCCGGGTCCGGTCCGGCACCGTGAACTCGAGCACGTCCCCGCCGACCCGGCTCTTCAGCTCCTCGGCGGTGCCCGCGGCGATGACCACCCCGTGGTCGATGACCACGATCTCGTCGGCCAGCTCGTCGGCCTCGTCGAGGTACTGGGTGGTGAGCAGCAGCGTGGTGCCGCCGGCGGCCAGCGACCGGATGGTGTCCCACATCGCCAGCCGTGATCGCGGGTCGAGGCCGGTCGTCGGCTCGTCGAGGAACAGGACCCGGGGCTGGCCGACCAGGCTGGCGGCCAGGTCCAGGCGGCGCTGCATCCCGCCGGAGAACGTCTTGGCCGCCCGGTCGGCCGCATCGACCAAGCCGAACTGCTCCAGCAGCTCGGTCGCGCGGCTGCGGGCCCGCGCCTTGCCCAGGTGATAGAGGCGCCCGATGATCTCGAGGTTCTCCCTGCCGGTGAGCTCCTCCTGGATGGCCGCCGACTGTCCGGACAGGCCGATCACGCGGCGGACCGCGGCGGCCTCCCGCACGACGTCGCGGCCCTCCACCCAGGCCCGTCCCCCGTCCGGCAGGAGCAGGGTGGTCAGGATGCGCACCGCCGTGGTCTTGCCGGCCCCGTTCGGGCCGAGAACACCCAGCACGGTCCCGCGCGGCACCGACAGGTCGATACCGCGCAGCGCGCGCACCTCCCCAAACGACTTGACCAGGCCTTCAACGAGAATCGCTGGCCCCGAGCTGATCTGTGACACTAATCCTCCCGATCCACGTCCACGCGCACCCGAACCTATCGGCAGCCTCTGACACCGGCTAATCAATAAACCGCTCCGGCCGGTCGCGGTATGCCCGCTTACCGGCCCCTATGTCGGGCAGGCGCCCGTCAGGTATGACGGCCCCGCCCCGCGGAACTCATCGCCGCCGCCGGCACCGGCCGGCGTGGCGCCGCCGGTGCGGCGCATCGGCGGGCGATAACCGCGCTAGCCGCCGCCGCGGTGGTCCTGCCGCAGCTCCCGCAGGTGCCGGGCGACGAAATCCTGGTCCAGGCTGTGGCCGGCCCGGGACGCGGCGCGCAGCTGCCGCCGCTCCCACCGCCACCGGCGCGTCAGGCCGAGCACGAGCAGCACCACGCCGCCGGCCAGCGGCACGGCCACCAGCGACCCTTCGAACGTCCGGAGGAACAGGTTGTCGATGAGGGCATTGGAGGGGTCGGCCGGGTCGAGATAGACGCTCACGGCCTTCGACGACCCATACCCCGGCGCGTCGAGCGAATAGGTCTGGCCGTGCCACCGGTAGCTGACGATCCCGCCGATCTCGG
>DAITAE010000145.1:0-9096 GCA_036824445.1 Streptosporangiaceae bacterium
TGGCGGCCGTCGCGGGCTGTGTTGGCGGCATTTACGGCATCGGCGGCGGATCGGTCCTGGCCCCCGTCCTGATCGCCGACGGCCGACCGGCGTCGCAGGTCGCGCCGGCCGCGCTCAGCTCGACGTTCGTCACCTCGCTCGGTGGTGTGGTGACGTTCTCCCTGCTGTCGATCAGCCACCAGGGCAGCATCGCCCCGGACTGGCCGACCGGGATCGCGCTGGGCATCGGCGGCCTCGCCGGTGGCTATGTCGGCGCCCGGATGCACGCCCGCATGCCAGAAACGCTCATCCGGCGCCTGATGGCGCTCGTTGTCGTCTCCATCGGCATCCGCTTCCTGGTGGCAGGCCTGACCGGAGGAACATGAACGCCACGACCTGTTGCTGAGGCGGCGCGGTGCCAGACTGGATGTTGTGTGGCACGACGGCTCCCGCGGTGGGCGGGCCGCCACGTGGCGGTGGTGCCGGGCTTCGCCGCCGGTGAGGCTGGTGGCTATCGCAGTGTGCCTACTGGCCGCCGGGGCCGCGATCATCACGGCGGCCTGCGGCCTGGTGGCCCGGCACTACCTGATGGGGCAGGCGGATCAGCAGCTCCTCACCTACGCTGATCGCCTGACCAGCCGCCCCTTCGCGGCCTCGCCCGTATATGGGTTCGCGTCTGGCGCCCCGGCCGGGGGTGGCCCCAGCGGCGGCGTGCTCGGCATCGAGGTGCGAGGGTCCGGAGGTCAGCTGGTGATGCGGGCGGCCAAGAGACCAGGGCACGGACCGGCCATCCCGGCGGTCCCCGCCGGATCCGCGGCGCCTGCGGGCCGGCCGGTGACGGTGGGCGCCGGCGGCGACGGTGGCAGCTGGCGGGTGATTGCCGAGCCGATCCACTACCGGGTCCGGCGCATCCCGTTTTCCTATAGCGCCGATGGCGTTTCCGTGTTCATCACCGGCCAGGACCGACCGGGCCTATCGGGCACGCTGGTAGTTGGGCTGATGACGGGCGGAACCGGTGACACCATCGGCAGGCTGGCCGTTACCGGCCTGGCGGTGAGCGGCGCGGTGGCCCTGGTCGTGGCCTGCATCGGCGTCATGGTGACCCGCGCCATGCTGCGGCCGTTCACCCACATAGAGAAGACACTGGATGCCGTCGCTGCCGGTGAGCTGTCACGCCGGGTGCCCGAGCCCCACGGCGGGGGCGATGCCGCGCGGCTCGCCCGGTCGCTCAACATGTCGCTGAGCCGGATCGAGCACGCGTCCCTCGCGCTTGCCGAGTCGGAGGCGGCCGCCCGCAGGTCTACAGGGCGGCTGTGCCGGATTGTCGATGACACCGGCCACCAGCTACGCAGGCCGATCAGCGTCATCCACGGCTTCGCCGGGGCCTTCCGGCCCGGCCGCCGTCGTCAGGCCGGTGAGCTTGACCGCATGATGCGGCGGGTGGCCGGCGAAGCCGCGCGTATGGAGGCGGCGATCGATAATCTGGCGCCGGCCCGGCACGATCATCCGCTACCGCCACAGCGCTGACGTCGGCAGGACCGCCGCGCACGTTTGCTACCGGCCGCAGTAGGGGCACACGCCGCTGACCGGACCGAGGTTGACCTTCTTGCCCCTGCGGTCCGGCTGGCTCTCGTTGATGAGTTGCTGCCTTCTCTGTGAGTCAGTGTTGAAGTACTCGGTCAGCGTTCGGACGGCGTCGTCTTGCTGTTTCGTACTCAGGCTGTTGAATATGCGAACTACGCCGGCAATTTCTGGTTCCATGGTCATCCATTCCACTCGCGAGTTCGATAGCGAAGGCTTTCACATACACCACAGTTCCCAGAGGTCGTTGTGTCAGGGACTTCTTGACATTCTCTATGGGGTCAATCGTCCCCTCGGCCTGCGGTTATCGTACTCGTATGTGAAACTCCCGCGGGTCGGACCGTGGATTTACGGCCGCGCGTCACGCGCCCGGCGGCAGCCTGGCGACCGGAGGAACGGGGCAGGCCGGCGGCCGGAGGAAACGGAGCGATGTGACGGTCAGCGACCGAACCGTAACGCCTCAATGGCGCGCCGGCCGCCGCGGCGCGGGACGTTCGCCGGCGACACCGGGACCGAGGTCTCTGGTACCGGGGGTTGCGGCCGGCGCACCATGAAAGTGGCAGAAGAAGGTGACTGTCATGCGCAAACTGACCGTGAGCCGCCCACCGGCCACTCCGGAGGGTACGTCCGGGCATTGGCGCGAGGGCGCCATCACCGAGCGGCCTCCGCTCGGCTACCTGGTGGCGCTGCGGGCGGTGATCCGCTGCGCCGCGAACACCGCCCGGCTTCTTCGGGGGCACCGGATCCGCCTCCCCGCCGGGCAGGTGGGGAAGCGGCTGCACTTCGCCGACGGCACCGCGGCGCGGGTGTACCGGGAGACCGTGGTCGACCGGGGCGCCACCGCCGACCCGTGCGTGCTGGCCGTGACGTTCCGGCTGCGGGCCGTGCGCGGCTGGGGGCACGCCGTCTTCCGCGCGGAGAGCCTGCTCAACACTCCCCTGTTCGCCGGCTTCCCGGGCCTGGTCTCCAAGCTGTGGCTGGCCGCCGACGAACGTGGCCGCTACCGGGGCCTCTATGAGTGGGACGGGCCGCAGCGCGCCGAGGCCTACGCGCGCGCGCTGTGGCGGGTGCTCGCCCTGGTGTCGGTGCCGGGCTCGATCCACTACATCGTGCTGCCCGGGCTGCGCCGCGACGAGGTGCTGGCCCGGCCGCAGGTCCTGGCCGGCCTGGACCCCGCGGGGACGGCAGGGACGGCAGCCTGGTGGCGCCCGGCCGACGTAACTTCGGGTTAAATCCGTGTTCCCCCGAAGGCCGGAGGTCGGTCTTCGCCTCCCTTCTCGATGCCGGCATTCTCGTCCAGAGCGGAGCTGCCGCGGGCGTACGACCTAACCCGGTCCCCGGCCGCCTCCAGCTCGAGCCCGGGCCGGGCAGTCTCGCGGGCGAGCTTGCCGGGCCACCACATCCACCGGCCCAGGTCCAGGTTCAGCGCGGTGACCAGCACCGACCTGACCACGATCGTGTCCAGCAGCACGCCGAACGCGACCGCGAAGCCGATCTCGGTCAGGAACGTGACCGGCAGCGTGCCGAGCACGGCGAACGTGCCGGCCAGCACCGCCCCCGCCGAGGTGATCACGCTGCCGGTCACGGCCAGCCCGGTCAGCGCCCCGCGCCTCGGGCCGCTGCGCGCGGCCTCCTCCCGCACCCTGGTCATCAGGAAGATGTTGTAGTCGATCCCGAGCGCGACCAGGAACACGAACACGAACAGCGGGAACGAGGTGTCCGCGCCGCCGAACCCGAACAGGTGGTTGAACACCAGGGCGCTGACGCCGAGCGCCGCGGCGAACGACAGCACCACCGTGGCCAGCAGGATCAGCGGCGCGACCAGCGCCCGCAGCAACGCCCCGAGGATGACCAGCACCACGGCGAGGATCAGCGGGATGATGACATTCCGGTCGTGCGCGGCCGCGTTCTGCACGTCCAGGTTGATCGCGGTGTTGCCGCCGACCATCGCGTCCGCGCCGGGAACGGTGTGCACGGCGTTCCTGACCACGTTGACCGTGTCCGCCGCCGCGCCGCTGTCCGCCGGGGCGGTCAGCGTTCCCTCCAGGTAGGCGTGACCGGCGACCACCTTCGGCCCGGTCACCCCGGTGATACCGGGCACGTCGCGGAACGCGGCGGCCAGTTGCGGGCCGGTCTCTATGCTGCCGGCCACCACGACCGGCTGCCCGGCGCCCGCCGGGAAGTGCCGGGCCAGCACCCGCTCACCCGCGACCGAGTCCGGCGTCCCGCGGAACGAGTCCGCGTTGGACAGCCCGCTTGCCTTCAGGCCGGTCAGCCCGAGCGCCATCACACCCAGCACCAGCGCGGTCGTCACCCAGGTCAGCCTGGGCCGGACGGCGATGGCCCGGCCAACCCGGGCCCAGCCGCCGCGTGCGGTCGGCTCCGGCGAGCCGAAGACGGGCCGGGCAGGCCAGAACACCCACCGCCCGCAGCTCACCAGCAGCGCGGGCAGAAGGGTGAGCATGGCTAGCAGGGCCACCCCGACCCCGATGGCCAGCACCGGGCCCATGCCGCTGGTGGAGTTCAGCTCGGCGATCACTAGCGCGAGCATGGCGAGGATGACCGTGCCCGCGCTGGCAAGGATGGCCGGCCCGGCCCGGCGCAATGCGATCGCCATCGCCTCGTGCCGGTCGGCGTGACGGCGCAGTTCCTCCCGGTACCTGGCGGTCAGCAGCAGCGCGTAGTCGGTGCCGACGCCGAACACCAGCACGCTCAGGATCCCGGCGCTCTGCGCGTTGACGGTGAGCCCGGCATGCCTGGCCAGCAGGTAGATCACCGCCTGCGAGCCGACCAGGGCCACACCGGCCGAGATCACCGGCAGCAGCCACAGCACCGGGCTCCGGTAGGTCAACAGCAGTAGAACGATCACCACGCTCAGCGCGGCCAGCAGCAGTGTGCTGTCCAGCCCGCTGAACGCATCGCTGGAGTCGGCGGCGGTGCCCAGCGGCCCGGCGATGTGCACGGACATGCCGTCCGCGCCGGCGTCGGCGATTGCCCGGAGCGAGTCGGCGGCGGCGGCGGCCTTGTCCCAGCCGTCCTTGCCGAGGTCCACCGGGACGATGGCCTGAATCGCCTTCCCGTCCTTGCTGACGGTCGGTCCGGCTATCTGCGAGCGCTGCACGCCGGATACGCCGGCAAAGCGGTCGATATCAGCCGCAGCCTGCGCCCGGTCCGCCGCGGTGATCCCGGACGGGCGGTCATAGATCACCACGGCCGGGTACACGTTCGGCGGCTGCACACGCGACTGCAGGTCCAGCACCCGGGTCGACCCGGCGGTCGCGGGCAGCCACGACTTGGCGTCGTTCTGCTCGGCACTGCCAAGCTTCCCGGCCAGCGGACCGGCCACGGCGACCACGATCAGCCAGCCAGCCAGCACGATCCACTTGGCCCGCCGGCTGGCCGGAAGACTGATGATCCCACGTACCTTGTTCATCTGACTCCCCTCCCGTAGCCGTGGGTGCGCCATTCATGCAACCCGCCAGGGCCTGCAACGTCTTCGGCTCACGGGAGGCAGTTTGCCTAGGCCGCCGGTCGTAGCCGGCCGCGGCGATACCGCCGGCCGGGCGCGCACATCGCCGCGCTCGCCTACCACCAGGGGGGTGCCCGCGGCTACTCCCTGCGGCAGGCCACCCGCGCCCAGGGCTGGCCCACCCGCCCCCGGGGGTCCAGCGCGAGGATGGTGGTTCCCGCGGCGGGCATGGGGCAATGATGTGATGAGGACCGCCGCACTCCGCCATCGGGGCGGCGTGCTGCGCGGCACAGTGGTGGAGGAGCGGCGTGCCCATCGGTGAAACCCTGGCGGAAGCGCGTCACGAGGCCGGTCTCACCGTTGCCCAGGTCAGTGAGCGGACCCGCATCAGGGAAACGATCATCAGGGGCATCGAGCACGATGACTACGCGGCGTGTGGTGGCGACTTCTACGCCCGGGGCAACATTCGCAGCATCGCCAAGGTTGTCGGGGCCGATGCCGAGCCGCTGATCCACGAATATGACACGGCCCGCCGGGCGCCGGGCGCGCTCTCGGCGGTGAGCCTCGACGAGTTGCTGGCCACGTCGGCCCAGGCGCCGCGGCGGCGGGCGAACCTGTCGGTGGTACGCGGAGCGGCCGCGTCGGTCCACGCATCCGCCCGGAGCAAGGTCAACCTGCCCGCGGTGCGCGGAGCGGCGGCGTCGGTCCACGCATCCGCGCGGGGCAAGGTGAACCTGCCCGCGGTGCGGGAGCGGGTGGTGCGGGCCGGTCTGTCTCCGGGACGCCGGCCGAACTGGGCCGCGGTGCTGGCGGTGGCGCTGGCGCTCGTGCTGGCGCTGGTGCTCGGGTTCGCGGTGTACCGCTGGCTCGCGGGTTCGCCGCCGGCGGCTGCCCCGCCGGCGGCCGGGAAGCAGGCGGCGACCCAGCAGCACGCCAGGCAGGGCGGGCCGAGCCAGGCGCCGGCGGCCAGTCCCACCGCCGCGGCGCCCTCCCCGGCCCCGGTTGCGCCGACGCGGACGCTGATCCCGGTCAGCGCCACAGCTTTCGGGCCGGGCGGCGGCGACAACCCCCAGCGGGCCCACCTCGCGATCGACGGCGACCGCGGGTCCGGCTGGCACAGCGACTGGTACACCAGCGCCCGCTTCGGGAACCTGTACTCGGGCACGGGCCTGCTCCTGAACATGGGCCGGGCGGTCACGATCACCCGCGTCCAGGTCAACCTCGGCAGGGTGTCGGGCGCCGCCTTCCAGGTGCGCGTCGGAACCAGGCCGGCAATGGCCCAGCTGCGGCCCGTGGCACGTGCAGGCGATGCGGGCGGCGTGGTCCGCCTGAGGCTCGGCAGGCCAGCGCACGGCCGTTATGTGCTGCTGTGGTTCACCAGGCTGCCGGTGGATTCGGCCGGTACCTTCCAGGCGGGCGTCTACAACGTGAGGCTGGCGGGCCACGCGTGACAGCGGGCCGTCATGCCCGAATGGCTCAGAACAGCACCTGCTGGGCGCCGGGGATGCCGGCCGCCGACGCCGCCTCGATGGCCGCCTCGATCTCCCCCAGGCTGACGCCGTCGGCCAGCGCGGTAAGGATCGCGCCGCGGATCGCCACCGCCCGGCCGCGCGGGCCGCGGCGGTCGCTCAACGGCGAGTAGGGGTCCTGGCGCCGGGCGAGGTAGTCGCGGGAGTTCTCCGCGGGTGACCCGGCGGCCAGGTGCCCGGCCGCCTGGCAGCTGGGCTCGTCGCACCGGTGCCGGACCACCGGCATCAAGCCCGTGACCGGATCCGGCCCGGGTACTCCCCTGCTCAGCACGTAACCGTAGACGTGCGCCGGGACGACCAGGCTGCCCGGCCGGTCCGCCGCCGGCCGGCGGGTACCCGCCCGGAACCGCCCATGGCCGCCCGATGACAGCGCGCCGAGGAAGTACGCACACCGCCCCGGGCCGCGCCAGTAGACCTTGCCGTAGTACCTTCCCCGGGCCTCCTCGTCCGCCGCCAGCGCCTCCCACAGGTCCCGGGGGATCCGGCCGAGCTGGTACCGCTCCCCCGCCCGGCGTGGCCCTGCCGCTGCCCGCACCTCCTGCGGCGGCCTGGCGAGAACGGTCATACGTCCACAGTAAGCCGCTTACCGGACAGTCCTGGGATTGCCGCGGCCGCCGCGTCCCATGTCCAGCCTCGCCGGCGTGGGCACCCGCCGGTGAGCGCTCAGGCGTGCCAGCCCGGCCGCACCAGCCCCGACTCGTACGCGATGACCACAAGCTGGGCCCGGTCCCGGGCCTGGAGCTTGATCATGGCCCGGCTGACGTGGGTCTTGGCGGTGGCGGGGCTGACGTACAGCCGCTTGGCAATCTCACCGTTCGACAGCCCGTCCCCGACGAGCGCCAGCACCTCCTGCTCGCGATCGGTCAGCTCCGCGAGGTCGGCGGGGCGGCGGGGCTCTTTTGCCCGCGCCGCGAACTCCCCGATCAGCCGCCGGGTGACGCTCGGCGACAGCAGGGCGTCGCCACCGGCGACCACCCGGATGGCCTGCACCAGCTCATCCGGCTCGGTGTCCTTGACCAGGAACCCGCTGGCCCCGGACCGGACCGCCTCGAACACGTACTCGTCGAGCTCGAAGGTGGTGAGGATCACCACCCGGACGTTGGCCAGCTGCCCGTCGGCAGCGATCTGCCGGGTGGCGGCCAGGCCATCGGTGCCCGGCATCCGGATGTCCATGAGCACGATGTCCGGGGCGAGCTCCCGGGTCAGCCGCACGGCCTGGTCCCCGTCGCCGGCCTCGCCGACCACCTCGATGTCATCCTGGGCGTCGAGCAGGGCGCGGAACCCGGCCCGGACCAGGACCTGGTCGTCAGCGAGCAGGACCCGGATCATGTGGTGCCGTTCAGGGGGAGCCGGGCCCGGACACGGAATCCGCCGCCCTGGCGTGGGCCGGCAATGAACTCGCCGCCGAGCGCGGCCACCCGTTCCCGCATGCCGGCGATTCCGCTGCCGGCGGCTGGCTGCTGACGGGCGCCGGGGCGGCGGCCGTCGTCGTCTACCTGCACGGTGACGTCCTCCTCGCCGTAGGTGACGAGCACGGTGGCGGTGGCCGGCCCGGCGTGGCGCGCCACGTTGGTCAGCGCCTCCTGCACGATCCGGTAGGCAGCGACGTCGATACCGAAGGGCAACGGCCGCGCCGTGCCCTCGGTTTCCGCCCGGACCTCCAGTCCCGGCGCGGACGCCTGCGAGACCAGCTCGCCGAGCCGGGCCAGGGTGGAGGCGGGGGAACGAGGGGCGCGCTCGCCGTCCTGGCGCAGGATGTCCAGCACCGAGCGGAGCTCGCGGAGTGCTTCCTTGCTGGCCTGCTTCACGGCCCCCAGCGCGGCCTGGACCTGCTCGGGCAGCTGCTGGTTCAGGTTCAGGGCCACCGCCGACTGCACGCTGATCACGGACAGATAGTGGCCGAGGGAGTCGTGGAGCTCGCGGGCCATGCGCAGCCGTTCCTCGCTGGCCCGGCGGCGCGCCTCCTCCCCCCGGATCCGGGCGGCCTCGGCCGCCCGTTCCCGCCGGATCCGCACGGCCTCGCCGGTGCCCAGCACCACCAGCAGCCAGGCGACCAGCGCGGCCAGCGCGGCCAGCGATGGCGCCGCCCGGCCCCGGAGCAGGTAGTCCAGCCACGGGAAGATGGCGAAGCTGGCCACAGCGACGATGCCGGCGGCCAGCCGGTGACCGCAGGCGGCGGCCGTGTAGAAAGCGATGATCAGCGCCACCCAGATTGGGCCGTTGGCGTAGCCGATCAGAAAGTAGATCAGCGTGGTCCCGAATACCACGGCCAGGACCGCCACCGGATACCGCCGTCTCAGCGCCAGGGCCCCGGCCGACGCGATCACCAGGGCGATCGCCCCGGCGTCGAAGGAACGATGGCGGGCGTGGCCGGCAGCAGGGTAACCGGCCCCGCCGTGGTACCGCGAGGCGAAGTAGGTGACCACGCTGAGCACGACCGCCAGCACCGCCGCCAGGGCGATGTCGGCGATCAGGCTCGGCGGGCGGGGCGGGGCCCGCCGGGCGCTGCCGTTCAGCACGGCCATGACACGAGCCTAG
>DAITAE010000671.1:0-2458 GCA_036824445.1 Streptosporangiaceae bacterium
GGACTGGGTCAGCGAACCCGCCGCCGCGGCCGCGGGCTGGGTAGAGGGGGAGACCGCAGGAACCGGGGCGGGCTGGGCCGCTGACGCCCAGGGGTGGGAGGACGAGCGGGCCGAGGACGGCTCTGCCGAATGGGCCGGAGGCAACGCAGATGAACGGGCTGTCGGCTGGGCGGGGGACGAAGCACAGGAAGGGGTTCCTGGCTGGGCGGGGGACGTAGCAGAGGAAAGGGCTCCCGGCAGGATGCGGGACTGGGCAGAGGAAAGGGCTGCCGCCGGGGCGGAGGACGAGGCCGAGGACGCGGCTCCCGGCTGGGCAGGGGACAAGCCCGGCGCGGCGCCGTCCGGCTGGGCAGGGGACAAACCCGGCGCGGCGCCGTCCGGACGGGACGGTGCGCCGGCCGAAAGCGACACCCTTGACTGGGCAAAACCCCAGGCCAACGAGCCGGCCGAGGACTGGGAGCGGCTGTCGCTGAGCGTCTCCACAAGCTGGAACGCGTTTGCGGCCGCCGCGCCAGCGGATGAACCGCTGGCGGAGCAGGAACAGGAGCCGGAGGAAAAGCCGCCGGCGACCGGCCGGATGAGCGATGACAGCCCTGGCAGCGAAGACGCCGGGGACAGCGCGGACAGCGCCGCCAGCGAGGGCGGTGACGGCAGCCCTGACAGCAGGGGCGGCAATGACAGCGCGGCCGGCAAGGTCAACAAGGCCGGCAAGGACAGCGCGGACAGCAAGGACAGCTCCGGCAGCAAGGAGAATGCGGAGAGTGCCGGCACCACCGGCGGACCGCCGAAGTCGGCGGCCGACGAAAAGACCGAGCCCGGCCCGCCCGAGCCCGTCCCGCCGCCGGCCGCCGCCGCGCCTGGCGAGCCGGGCGCCCAGGAGCGGAACACGCGCCGGCGGAACAAGGCCAAGCCATCCGCCCCCCAGCTACCCACCCCGGCCGACCCGGCCGATGAGTGGATCAGCTTGCTCACCGCCGACTCGGCCGATGAGTTATCCCGGCCGGAAATCAACCGGACCCGGAGGGGACCAGACCGGGGTGGGCCAGACCCGAAGTGAGCCGGGTCCAGTGTGGGCCAGACCCGGAGTGAAGCCGGCCCGGTATCGGTCCCGCCGCGGCAGGCCCTGGCTGCCCGTCAGAGAGTGACCTGGTAGACGGGCTCGGGCTGGTCACTGAGCCGCAGTTCGGTGTGCTCAACCCGGCCCGCTGCCTCGATGTCCGGCAGCACCGCCTCGAGCGCCGCCAGGTGGTCGTGCCGCGCAGCCACCACCAGTTGCCGCACGGGCGTCCGCATGGACACCCGGGCGCCCGACTTGGCTCCCCGGATGGCGGCGATCGCGGCCGCGGCCGCGTGCAGCGCCCCGTCGCCCGCACCGGGAGTCGAGGTGGCCGTCTCGGCAGGCTCCGGCCATGGGGCGCGGTGCACCGGGCCCTCCTGCCACCACGACCACACCTCCTCGGTGACGTACGGAAGGAACGGGGCGAACAGCCGGAGCATGACCGACAGCGCGATCCTCAGCGCGGCCCGCGCCGAGCCGGCCGGCCCGGCACCGCGTTCCCCGTAGGCGCGGTCCTTGACCAGTTCCAGGTAGTCGTCGCAGAAGTACCAGAAGAAGTCCTCCACCGCGGCCAGCGCGCCCGCGTGGTCGTACGACTCGAACGACCGGGTGCACCGGCCGATCACCTGCGCCAGCCGGCCCAGCACCGCGGCGTCCAGCGGCTCGCTGACGGCCGATGCCCCCGCATGATCGGCCGTCAGCGAGCCCGGCGGGGGAAGCGGACCCGACAACGGGACTGCTGGGCTCACGGGTCCCCGCATCCCGGCTGGCGGCGTGGTCGCCTTGCCATCCGGGCGCGGATGACCCGCTCCGCGTCGTGCCGGAGGCGCGCCGGAAGTTGGAGTCGGCGCCCCATTGCCGGGGCCGCTTAGCGAGAGCACGAAGCGGCTTGCGTTGAGTATCTTGATCGCCAGCCGGCGGCCGACCTTCAGCTGGGCCGGATCGAAGGTCACGTCGACGCCGAGGCGAGCGCTGGCCGCCCAGTAGCGGACGGCGTCGCTCCCGTACCGGCGCAGCGACTCCATCGGGGTGACCACGTTGCCCGCCGACTTGGACATCTTCTTGCGGTCGGGGTCGAGCACCCAGCCGGAGATCGCCACGTGCCGCCACGGGAGGGGACCGCCCTCGGCGTGCGAGCGCAGCAGCGTGTAGAAGAGCCAGGTGCGGATGATCTCGTGCGCCTGCGGCCGCATGTCCATGGGCAGCACCCGGCCGGGCAGGTCGCCGTCGATCGTCCACCGGGCGGCGATCTGCGGGGTGAGCGAGGACGTGGCCCACGTGTCGAGCACGTCAGGGTCGCCGGCGAAACCGCCGGGCTGGCCACGCTGCGAGGCGCGGTACCCGGGCGGTGTGTCGGCCATCGGATCGACCGGCAGGCTGGCGTCCGCGGGGACGATCGGT